>NZ_JACUZX010000013.1:0-132741 GCF_014851575.1 Rhizobium sp. RHZ02 | reverse complement strand
GGGCGACGTCGTGATTGCCGACAATGTTCGCTTCCACAAAAGCGAAAAGGCCGAAAATCTCATCAGACAAAAAGGTGCCTGGCTGCTCTTTCTACCTGCGTACTCGCCCGATCTGAATCCGATCGAAGACGCATAATCAGGGAACCTCTGAAGGCGAGTTTCCGTTGATACCCTATGTTGGCCATAGAGTATTGATATTGCTGGCCCGATGGATGATTCGTGATGAACCAGAAGCGGACACATATCCGGTGGACGGATCTGCCGCCAGATCGGCGCCGGAGGCTGGTGGCGCTGATTGCCAGTCTGATACAGCGACATGTGTCGATGGACCGGGAGGCCAGTCATGAATGCGGAACCGAGTTGTCTCGACTTC
Source organism: Rhizobium sp. RHZ02 (assembly GCF_014851575.1). NCBI lineage: Bacteria > Pseudomonadati > Pseudomonadota > Alphaproteobacteria > Hyphomicrobiales > Rhizobiaceae > Rhizobium > Rhizobium sp. RHZ02. The sequence continues at coordinate 132,368 of NZ_JACUZX010000013.1, read as the reverse complement.
GCGCTGACAGAGAAGATCCAGTCCGGCCACCATGATCGCCAGGCGATCGTTTACGTCCGGCAGTCAACGGTACGACAGGTCGAGCACAATCGGGAGTCGACGCGGCTCCAATATGCGTTGGCAGATCGTGCCTGCCGACTTGGGTGGCGACGCGATCAGATTACGGTGATTGACGATGACCTGGGGCGATCAGGTGCGTCAACGCTCGATCGACCGGGCTTTCAACGCCTTGTTGCCGAGGTCGGGCTCGGCCACGTGGGAATGGTCATTGGCATTGAAGTATCCCGTCTCGCGCGTTCGTGCCGCGATTGGCATCAGCTTTTGGAAATGTGTGCGTTGTTCGACACGTTGATTGGCGATGCCGACGGCGTCTACGATCCCAGCACATACAATGACCGCCTGTTGCTCGGCCTGAAAGGCACGATGAGTGAGGCTGAGCTGCATATTCTCAAGAGCCGCATGCACGAAGGCCGCAAGGCGAAGGCGCGCCGTGGCGAACTTATCCTGGGTCTTCCGCGTGGCTATGTTTTGAAGCCATCCGGGGAGGTTGCTCTGGATCCGGACGAGGAGGTGCAAAGGATTATCCGCCTTGTCTTTGCCGTCTTCGAGAGGCGTCGTTCGATCAGCGGTGTTTTGCGTTACCTTGTCGATCATGACATCGCGCTTCCCGACCGCATCCGCAGCGGTCCTGAGAAGGGTGATGTCTGTTGGAACAGGCCTAACAATGCGACGATCGGCGACATGCTTCGTCACCCCACTTATGCCGGTGCCTATGTTTACGGGCGCAGTCACAGCGATGGCCGCCTACGGTTACCCGGAAAGCCTCACAGTGGCCGGCGCATTATTGGCGATCGGCAAAAGTGGATGGTACTGCACCAAAATGCTCTTCCAGCTTACATTGACTGGAAAACCTATGAGCAAAATCAGGACCAGATGGCGAAAAACCGTACCCGATATCCCGGCGTTCCAAGAGGTGGCGCAGCACTGCTCAGCGGACTTGTCTCTTGCGGCGTGTGTGGTCGTAAAATGGTTACGGGCTACAACGACGATGGCCGGGAGGCGCGCTATAGCTGCAGTTGGGAGGCGACGACTTATGGAGGTCGCCATTGCCAATCGATCAGTGCTCGTCCCGTGGATGCCCGCGTTAGTGCGCTGGTGCTCGAGGCTGTATCGCCATCCGCGATCGACGTCAGCCTTCAGGTTGCCGAGGATATTGAACTCGAACGACAACAGATTCACGATGGATGGAAGCAACGCCTGGAGCGGGCGGATTATGAGGTTGCGCTCGCCCGCCGGCGATATGAGGCCGTCGACCCCGATAACCGACTAGTAGCGCGGACCCTGGAAAAGGACTGGGAGACTGCCCTGGCGAAGAGGCAAACTTTCGTCGATGACCACCAGCGGACATTGTCGAAACAACCCGAGCGGTTAACGGAAGAGGAAAAGGAGGTTATCCGCCATCTGGCCGAAGACGTACCGTCTCTCTGGACGGCCGAGTCCACCAGCGCGCTCGACCGACAGACGATCGCACGCATCATGCTTGATCGCGTCGTCATTCAGGTGTTCGGTGAAACCGAGCGCGCCGAGATAAAATGTCACTGGGCGGGCGGGATCATAACAACGCACCCCATAATCCGAACCGTGAGGCGATTTGAACAGCTTGAACATCATGACGAGATTTTAGCCCGGATCACGGCATTGCGTGACCAGGGCGCAACGGCTCAACAGATCGCTGACAATCTTAACGCTCAAGGCTGGTCACCTGCCAAGAAATCCAGGTTCGACGCGCTGATAGTGCAGAAGCTCCTCGTGCGAAAAGGCCTTGGGAAAAAGCGGCCGATCTGGTCGGGTCACATCCCGCGTCGCAATGATGATGAAGTGACGTTGCAAGAACTTTCCGAAAAGCTCGGCATTCATCGACAGACGGCTTACGGTTGGCTCAGGCGGGGAAAACTCAGAGGGCGTATCGTTGAAGTAGGAACGCAACGTATCTGGCTTGTCAGCCTATCACAGGCCTCAACAGGAACCTGCACTGGAGAGTCATCATGACAAAGCGATTGAAATGGCCTTCTCGAAACTCAAGACGCTCCTACGAAAGAAAGCCGCAAGGAGTTTCGACGCAATATCAAATGCCCTGAGCGACATCTGTGCACTGTTCCCCGTCGAAGAATGTCGAAACTACTTCAGGGCCGCAGGGTATGAGGCGATTTAGACGCGACAAGCTTTAGCCTGGACAATTTGTTGTCAGAGGAAAACAAAACAAAGGGGTCATCAGTTCCAACCCGTTCACGTCGGCTAACTTGGATATTGCTCCACATTCAACCGTATCCTATATGTAGGTATGTTCCTACATGGAGGAATTCTATGAGAATCACAAGTTTGTCTAGCCGAGAGTTGAACCACGACGTGAGTAGGGCAAAGAAGGCTGCAAAAAAAGGACCTGTAGTTATTACAGATCGCGGGAAGCCGTCACATGTGTTGATGACGTACAGCGAATTCGTGCGCCTGACCGGCAAGCGCCGCAATCTCGTCGATGCTCTTTCAATGCCTGGTTTGTCGACGATCGAATTGGATCCGCCGAGAGTCGAAATTGCACCTCGCGAGGTCGATCTGTCTTGAAGTACCTGTTGGATACAAACGTCGTCTCCGAGTTGCGAAAAGTTGGAGACGGTAAAGCAGACGCCAATGTGACAAAGTGGGTCGGGGCGCAAGATTCAAATGACTTGTTCATTTCCGCGATTACGATCCTGGAAATTGAGCGCGGGATATTAACCATCCAACGTCGCGACGCCGCCCAGGGCTCTCGCTTGCGAGGATGGATGGATAGTCGTGTTCGCCCTGAATTCGCCGAGCGAGTTCTGCCAATCGATGACGCGATAGCGACGCGTTGTGCCCACTTACATATTCCAGACCGCCGCAACGAGGCTGATGCTTTGATCGCCGCTACCGCGCTGGTTCACGGTTTAACTGTAGTCACGCGTAATGTTCAGGATTTCGATGATACGGGCGTGATCGTCGTTGACCCGTGGCAAGACTGAACTCGGCGCGGGCACCCGCTAGGGATGTCCTTTTAATTCCTTAGATCACCCCAGAGTTTTTTGTGATCGCCAGAGGCTGGATAGCCCCTCAGGCGCGATCCGGCCGATAGAACGCCAAGCACCTTTGAATTCGTCGATTTCGGTGATCAGCGACAGGACTTCGGGCGTGATCCGCACGGTCGCCGTGTTTAGAAATTCCATATTCCCATCCAATTCTTGGGACACTGTCATGCACTATTTATCCATCCGTTTCCATCCAATTTCCACGAGATAGTTTGTCAGGTCTGTCAGTTGATCGCGAGCTAGATGACTGCCCAGACTTCACTCGAGCGGATTCAGACTTTTGCAGCGAGAGGACGACAGCTATCAGAAATTCGAGACAGTTCTCCTATGTCATTGGCAAGGCACTGGCGGCCGAGGACGAGGACTGGGATTTCTAAGCCTCTGACGTCTCTAAGAGTTCGGATGAGATCGACGCGAAACAACAGTGGGTCGTAGGTTCGACCCCGCTCTAGACCAGACGAGTCGTGCCCGCGATATATGGCCGGCGTTGTTGACGCGGCTCGCGTTGCTTGTGGGGGGGCACCTCTGCTCGATCGAAACCGTCATGATGGCCGCGCCACTGAAGTTCACGGGTTCAGCCCCGCGCAGCGCGCCGTGTTGAGTACATGCGTTTCCATTTCAAGGCGGGCGCGTGCCGCATCATTGTCGCTTAGAGCCGCAATGATGCGGCGATGCTCGGCGATCGAGGCCTGCATGCGCGCGGGCTCTGTGATCGGAATCGGTTGGCGCTGCGTTTCCGTCAGCTGCTCGCGCACGACTTGGTAAAGCGCCCGCAGCATGGCATTGCTGCAGGCAGACGCAATGATGCCGTGGAATTCGAGATCGGCTTCGACATTGGCCAGCAGATCCTGTTTGGCCCAGCAATCCTCCATCTGCTTCGTTGCCGCTTCCATCGCCTGCAGCTGATTGCCGGTGAGGCGTCCGGCGGCGAGTGCGGCGATATTGCCCTCAAGCATGATGCGCGTCTGGAAGACGTCGAAGACCGAATAGGTGTCGGAGTAGCGCCAGGGTGCCATATTGCTTCCCGGGGCGCCAGGGTCGGCAACAAAGGTGCCTCGGCCGGCTTCGGTTTTGATCAAGCCCAGAGTTTCGAGAGTCAGCAGCGCTTCGCGTAGCGAGGCCCGGCTGATGCCGAGCTTCAGGGAAAAATCACGCTGCGACGGAATCTTCTGACCGGCGGCGAGTTCGCCGCTCTGGATCATGTCCTGTATCAGTCGAGCCGCCGATTGCGGCACCAAAGTCCTGTTCAGCATTCTTGCGCTTCTCCGACATCTGATCGGCGCGTCTGGTTCGCCCCGTACATTTAAATCCATCACGCGCTTGCAAATGACAAGATACCATGATTGATTTGGCCTGACTGGTCAGACCGGTTAGACCATTAGCAAAAATACGCGCCATAAAACAAGGGGAACCTAGATGCGTCATTTTTCCTTTCTGAAGACTGCGGTGATTTCGGGCGTTCTCGCCTTCGCCAGCCATGCATCCCTTGCCGCCGATCTTTCCGTCGGCGCCAATATCGGCAATGTGCCATGGGAATTCCAGGACGAAACCGGCAAGACCGTCGGCTTTGAAGTCGATCTCATCACCGAAATTGCCAAGCGCCTCAACAAGTCCGTCGAATTCGTCAACATCCCGTTCAACGGCCTCTTTTCTGCCGTCCAGTCGGGCCGAATCAACATGGCCGTCTCGTCGATCACCATCACCGAGAAGCGCCTGGAATCGGTTAGCTTTGCCCAGCCCTACTATGACAGCGACCAGTCGCTTACTGTCATGGCTACCGCCGGCATCAAGGATCTCTCGGGCATGAGCGGCAAGGTGGTTGGCGTCGACACGGGTTCGACTGGCGACGTGTGGGCAACCACCAACACCGCCAAATACAGCCTCGGCGAAATCCGCCGCTTCGAAGGCCTGCAACCGGCCATGCTCGATCTCGCTGCCGGCCGCATCGACGGCTATATCAGCGATATTCCGGCGCTTCAGTATTACGTAAAGGACAAGCCGACAATCAAGGTCGTCGAGCGTATCCCGACCGGCGAAAAATACTCGATCATGTTCAACAAGGGCGACCCGTTGGCCAAGCAGGTCAACGACGTGATTACGACACTGAAGGGCGAGGGCTTCATCGCCAAGCTGCACGAAACCTGGTTCGGCGCGAAGGCCGAGGATACGACCTCTACAATCAAGGTCGCCGACATGCCTGCTGCTAAGTAAGGCCGGATGGTTCAGGCCACGGATGGCGGCTTGTCCGCCATCCGCCCCACAACGACCGACCGGTGCCTAAATGGATATCTTTACGACCTTTTTTAATCTGGCGGTGCTGGAGCGCTCTTTTCCGCTGCTCCTCTCCGGCCTCTGGATCACCCTCGAACTTGGCGTCGTCAGCATCGTTGGCGGCCTGGCGGGTGGGTTGATCCTCGCGCTCCTGCGCCTCTATGGCGCCACGTTTCTCCAAGCGCTTGCCAAGATCTATATCGACATCTTCCGCTCAATTCCGCTGCTAGTGCTGCTCATCGTGATCTACTATGCCTTGCCTTTCGTCGGCATCCGGCTCTCGCCGTTCCTTTCGGCCGCCGCTGCCTTGACGATCGTTTCGACGGCTTACACGGCGGAGATCTTTCGCGCCGGCATCGAAGCCATTCCGCGCGGCCAGTTCGAGGCCTCGGAAGCGCTCGGACTTTCCTATCGTCACATGATGGTGGAAATCATTCTGCCGCAGGCGATCAAGATCGTCATTCCGCCGCTGACGAACAACTGCATCAACGTGATGAAGGATACGGCGCTGGCGTCCGTTGTCGCCATGCCCGATTTGCTGAAGCAGGCAACGCAGGCGCAGGCATTGATGGCAAATCCCTCGCCGCTCATTGGCGCAGCCATCATCTACGTCGCGTTCCTGTGGCCGCTGGTCAGCATCGTTGCCCGTCTCGAAAAACGCTTCAGTGCCGGGAGGCGTCGATGAAAACCATTGTCAATATCCACAACCTCAACAAGTCTTATGGCAATTTCCAGGTCCTTCACGGCATCGATCTGGCAATCGGCGAAGGCGAGGTCGTGTGCGTTATCGGCCCCTCGGGCTCCGGTAAATCGACGCTGATCCGCTGCATCAACCACCTGGAGAGCTTCGCAAACGATAGCCACGTCGAGGTCGATGGCATCAAGGTGGAGCGCGGGCGCAATCTGGCGCAAGTGCGCGCAGAAGTCGGAATGGTGTTCCAGTCCTTCAACCTCTTCCCGCATTTGACGGTCATGAAGAACATCATGATCGCGCCGATGCGGGTACGCGGCACACCGCCTGATGAGGCCGCCCGCAAGGCGCGCGAACTGCTTGCCCGCGTCGGTATCACCGAGCAGGCGGAGAAGTATCCGGAACAGCTGTCCGGCGGCCAGCAGCAGCGAGTGGCGATCGCCCGCGCGCTGGCGATGGAGCCGCGCGTACTGCTCTTCGACGAGCCCACCTCGGCGCTCGACCCGGAGATGGTGGGCGAAGTGCTCGACGTCATGCGCACGCTCGCCGGCACCGGCGTCACCATGATCGTGGTTACGCATGAGATGGGCTTTGCCCGTCAGGTCGCCGACCGTGTCATTTTCATGGATGGCGGCCGGATAGTGGAAGCCGGCACACCCGCCGAGATATTCGACAATCCGCGGGAGGAGCGCACGAAGAGCTTCCTGCGCGCCGTTCTCAATCACTGACAATAAAGACAAGGTTCCGGAGGACCACATGGAGACGCAACGCCCACTCGACATCGACTTTGTCAGGAGCCAGTTCCCGGGGCTTCAGCATGGATGGACGTTTTTCGACAATGCCGGAGGCTCGCAGATCCTGAAGCGCGCGGTCGAGCGCATCAATACGTTCCTCTATGACAAGAACGTCCAGATCGGCGGCAGCTACGACGTGTCGCAGCAGGCGGCGAAGGCGTTGATGGAAAGCCGCGTCGCCGCCACACATCTGGTGAACGCGGCGCGCCCGGAAGAAATCATCTTCGGGAGCTCGACCACGGTGCTGCTGCAGAATCTGGCGCGCGCCATGCGCAGCCAGCTTTCGGCCGGCGACGAGATCATAGTTACCATTTCGGACCACGAGTCCAATATCGGGCCTTGGGACGGGCTGCGCGACATGGGCGTCGTCGTCAAGTTCTGGCCGCTCGACACCAAGACCTATGAGCTCGACCTTGCCGATCTCGAACCACTGATGAGCGAGAAGACAAGGCTCGTCTGCGTCACCCATGTCTCCAATATTCTCGGCGCCATCAATCCGATCGCCGATATCGCGGCCATGGTGCATGCGCGCGGCGCGCGTATCTGTGTCGATGCCGTCGCCTATGCGCCGCATCGCGCCGTCGATGTCCGAGCGATGGATGTCGATTATTACGTCTTCAGCTTCTACAAGACTTACGGCCCGCACTACGCGATGATGTACGGCAAATATGATTATCTTCTGGAGCTCGATCCGCTTTATCACTTCTTCTATGGGCGCGACAAGGTTCCGGGAAAGCTGGAGCCGGGCAATCCGAACTACGAGCTCGCCTATTCGGTCACGGGGATCGTCGATTATCTCTGCGAACTCGGCGCAAAATCCGGCGCCTCGGGCTCGCCGCGTCAACTGATCCTTGCGGCCTTCGAGGCGATCACCATTCAGGAAAACGCGCTGACGGATCGGCTGCTAACCTATCTGCGCAGCCGCAACGATTGCCGCATCATCGGCGAGACGGCAAACCGCAATGGCCGGCGTATCCCGACGATCAGCTTCGTCTTCGAGGGGCGCAATTCGGAAGATATCTGCAAGGCCATGGACGCCTATAAGATCGCAATCCGTTTTGGCGATTTCCACGCGCGGCGGCTTGGCGACCATGTTGGCCTGCCGCAGTACAATGGCGCCGTGCGCGTTTCCATGGTGCATTACAACACGGTCGCCGAGGTCGATGGACTGATTGCGGCGCTTGATGAAATCTTGGGGCGCGACAATGCGGGCCTGAACAAGGGGGCTGCCTGATGCATTTCGATACCATCATCAAGAACGGCACAGTCTTCACCGCGAGCGATACGTTTCGTAGCGATGTCGGGATTCGCGATGGAAAGATCGCTGCGCTGGCCGCTGGTCTTGATGATGCCGATGAGATCATCGATGCCACCGGCCTCTATGTCATGCCCGGCGGCATCGACAGCCATGTCCATATCGCCCAACCCTCGGGCGACGGGATCGTCATGGCCGACGATTTCGCGAGCGGTACCCTTTCGGCCGCCTTTGGCGGGAACACGACGATCCTGCCTTTCTGCCTGCAGGAAAAGGGCACGACGCTGCGTGAATCGCTGAAGGATTACCATGCCAAGGCCGATGGCCAGTGCCATATCGACGTATCGTTTCATCTGATCCTTAGCGATCCCACGGCCTATGTGCTCGGGCAGGAGCTTCCGGCGCTTGTCGAGGATGGCTATACCTCGCTCAAGGTCTTCATGACCTATGAGAACCTTCGCCTGCGCGACGACCAGATCCTCGATACATTGGACAGCGCCCGCCGTTCCGGCGCGCTCGTCATGGTCCATTGCGAGAATGAAGACGCAATCCGCTATCTGATCGGCAAACATGAGCGGAATGGCGATCTGGCGCCGAAATTCCACGCGCTGAGCAGGCCTGCCGCGGCTGAGCGCGAGGCGACGCATCGGGCGCTTTCGCTTGCCGAAATCGTCGATACGTCGATTGTCATCGTCCATGTCTCGAACCGCCAGGCGATGGAAGAAATCGAGCGGGCCCGCAAGCGCGGCGGCAAGGTCGCGGGCGAAACCTGCCCGCAATATCTGCTGTTGACGGCAGACGATCTCGATGCTGCCGAGCTTGAGGGCGCGAAATTCGTTTGCTCGCCGCCGCCGCGGGACAAGGAAAGCCAGATTGCCTGCTGGGAAGGCCTGCAGAATGGCACGTTCGAACTTTTCTCGTCCGATCATTGCCCCTTCCGTTACGAGGATGAGGGAGGCAAGCTCAACGAGAAGGGCAAGCGGAATTTCCGTTGGATTCCAAACGGCATTCCCGGCGTCGAGACGCGGTTGCCCATTCTGTTTTCGGAAGGGGTGAGCAAAGGCCGGATCGATATCAACCGCTTTGTGGCGCTGTCATCCACCAATCATGCCAAGCAATATGGCCTCTATCCGCAGAAGGGCACGATCGCGATCGGCTCGGATGCCGATATTGCCCTCTGGGATCCGTCGAAGAAGGTGACCATCACCAACGACATCCTGCATCACGGCGCCGATTACACACCCTATGAAGGTCTTGAGGTCGAGGGCTGGCCCGTGCGCGTCATCCTGCGTGGCGCGACCATCGTTGATGGAGAGGCGTTCACCGGCGCTGCGGGTCAGGGTGCCTATCTTCGCCGGGCGAAAGTTGGCGTCGTATCGCAAAATAGATAAATGCGAAAACGCTCTTTGGTTTTGCGTAGCTTGGCGAAGTATGGTGGTTGAAAGCTGGAGAGCGGCTGAGGGTGCTACCGCAGAGCCATAGCCCTTTCCCGTTCTCGGCGTTTTCGCATTTTGGGGGAAGCCGATGCAGGTCTTTGCCTTGGCACGAAAGCGGCCATCGAAGGCGCAACTGTTGTAGAGAAGTCTGCCAAGGGGCATTTCATCATCGGCCGGTCGCGTGCAAGGTGGCCAAGGATCGCTTCGGGAGCACCTATTTGCTTGTAGCTACACGGAACGATTGTCGTCATACTACGCTCAACGTCGGTTGAGGAGCAGGGCAGACCATGGACAAGTTAGGCCCGGTAGCGTTTGGACTGATCATAAGCGTTCTCGGCATCACATCAGCTCAAGCGTTTCCGGCAATTAGTCCACCCGGGATCCAATTGCCGCAGCAAACAGAAACCGTGCAATGGCGTCACGGAGGCGGCGGCGCATACGGCGATTACGGTGTAATCGTCGGCGGCGCATTAACACGGCCTCGCTACGGTCCCTACGGGGCTACATATTACGGCTCGTTCTACGGGTATCAGCGCCGGCCAGATAGCTCTTATTGGCCGTACCGCGGGTATGAACCGTCAGTCGCCTATGAGGGCGGCGGCCATGTGAGTTGGTGCTATGCGCGCTATCGTACGTACAGGGCATTCGACAATACGTTCCAGCCTTACTACGGCCCCCGTCGCGAATGTGTCGGACCATATCGATGGCGCTAATCGCCTATCTCCTACCGCCAGGTGCCCCTAGTCTACGTTCGAACGCCCTTCTGGCGGATTCGAGCGTTATTGCGGCGATGCCGTTCGCCTCTCTGTATGCGACGTCCACGCCCCATCGATTTCTCAATCAGTTGCAGCGATCTGAGGTTGATCTACGGGCCGTCAAATGCGCTCACCGACGAGTACCTGACGAGCTCATTGTGAGGCCTTGATGCGGGCGACATGGGCCCATGGCATCAGGGTATCGATGTCTTTGACGAGGTGGCCATTTGCGAGGCGGGTGAAGAGGTCGCACAGATAGGCGCAGGGTTCAACGCCGTTCATCTTGCAAGTGCCGATCAGCTGGCAAACCCGGCCCAATTACGGCCCCCTTCATCGTGCCCCGCAAAGAGGGCATTGCGGCGGTTCATGGCCGGACGGCGGATCGCGTTTTCCACCAGGTTGGAGTCGATATCGACGTGGCCGTCGTCCAGGAACAGCCGGAAGCCGTCCTGCCGTGTCAGCATATAGGCCAGGGCTTTTCCGAGGTCAGACTTGCGTGAGAGACGCTTGGCTTGCGCTGCCAGCCAGGTGAAGAACGCGTCCACCAGCGGGAGGGACAGGTGCTGTCGAACTGCCCGCCGATGATCGGGATCTGAGCCCCGGATACTGTCTTCGATCTTGTAGAGCGCGGCGATCCGCAGCAGCGCCTCGTCGACGATGGGCGATCCACTCTTTGGCGTGGCCTTGATCAGCTTTCTGCGTCCGTGCGCCCAACAGAAAGCCAGTTTCAACGGGTCACCGCCCACCCGGTCCGACGTGGCGAGGTGAGAGTAACCACCGTAGGCATCGACCTGGATTGTCCCGTTAAACCCTTCGAGGATTTCAGCGGCATATTCGCCTTTACGCCCATGTCGATAATGGAACACCACGCCCGGCGGCGCGGAGCCATTCCAGCCGCGATCGTCACGCAACACGGCCCAGAGATAACCGGTCTTCGTCTTGCCTCGCCCCGGATCCAACACCGGAGCCGTGGTCTCATCGACATAGAGCCGCGTGCTTTCCAACAGTAGCCGTTTTGCCATGTGGTCGACCACCGGTGCGATTTCGCTGCCCGTGCGCCCCATCCAATCGGAAAGGACCGTGCGGTCTATCGGCACCCCGTGTCGCGCCATGACCTCAGCCTGCCGGTTGAGCGGCATATGTTCGGAATGCTTGGAGACGGCAATCTCAGCCAGAAGGGCTTCGGTCGGGCAGCTCCCTTCCAAAAGATGTGCCGGCGCTCTCGCCTGGACGACGCCCGTTCGACCCTTGGGGCATGCGTATTTCGGGCGGATCGTGACGATCACCTCGTAGCGCGCCGGAATCCGGTCGAGCCGTTCCGTCCGATCCTCGCCAATCCGGACCATGTTGCCGCAACCGCAGGGACAAACGATGCTCTCGGGCTCGATCACTCTCTCGACCCGTGGCAGGTGTTCGGGCAGTGCACGGGCCTTACGCTCCTTGCGAGGAACCGCCTTGTCCGGAAGCCCTATATATCGGTCCATGGTTGCCTCCATTCGATATTTGGGCCCCCGGTTCCAATCGTGAGCCCGTATTTCCATCTTATCGGGGGCAACCAACCCAGCCAGCATCATCTTGCATAAAGTTGCCGGGGGCAGTCGCACCGCGATTACCCCATGTGTAGCCGCTTGCCGCAAATTCGATCCGACGCCTCCCAAACAACGACGAGCGCTGCCCGCACGTCATCACCGTAAACCCGCCACCCTGCCCGATCGCGGAACGTTTTCGAATTTGCATTGACGTTAATTTTGGCCTCTTTCGCGGCCGTGACAAAGGCGGCTCTGGTGCTTGTGGCAAGCGGCTCTCACGCAAGAATCGCAAGCGACCTTCCACGCGTCGTTTGGCTTAACCTCCGGTCATCGCTCGGCCATGCGGGCCGACAGGCTTTGTCGTCAACCAGCAGTCACAGCGTAATAGCGAGCCGCCGGCAAATCGACCCGCTATTTGTCTTCCGGTTGCTTTTCTAGGACGTAGAGGCCCACGTCGATGGTCCCCGCCTTAAAGCCCGCAGCGCAGTAACACATGTAATAGTCCCACAAGCGGTAGAACTTCTCGGAATAGCCCATTGCTTTGATATTGGGCCAAGCAGCCAGGAATCGCTCTCGCCATTCGAGGAGCGTCCTCGCATAATCCATGCCGAAATATTCGGATTGTGCCAACCGAAGGCCGGTGCGCGCGGCCTGTGTCCGGATGACCGCTTTTGTCGGCAGCATGCCACCGGGGAACACATGGCGCTGAATGAAGTCTGACGTGCGACGATAGGCGGCAAACCGGTTCTCGTCGATGGTAATGACTTGGAGTACAGCATGTCCGCCTGGGCGAAGCCGTTTATGCAGCGTTTTGAAGAATACGGGCCAGTAAGCCTCGCCTACCGCTTCTAGCATTTCAATCGAAACAATCCGGTCGTAGGTTCCGGTCACATCCCTGTAGTCTTTCAGTTCAATCCTAACAGTTTCGTGGAGCCCTTCGGCTCGAATGCGCCCTGTCGCAAATGCCAATTGCTCAGAGGAAAGCGTGACGCCGCTTACCATCGCACCGGCACGGCCAAGCCTTTGGGCCAGCGATCCCCAGCCGCAGCCAATCTCCAGAACACGCTCCCCGCCCTTGAGCTTCAGCAGCTCTTCTACCCGCTCGAGTTTTGCTGTTTGCGCGCCTTCCAGGCCTAGGTTCGGCTCCAAATAGAGTGCGGACGAGTAGGTCATGCTCGGATCGAGCCACTGTCTGTAAAACGCGTTGCCGAGATCGTAGTGGTAGGCGATGTTCTTTCGGCTTCCGGCCTTACTGTTTGCATGCAGCGTGTGACGAAGCCGATTTAACAGCCTAGCGATTGCATTACCCGAAATCCTTCTATCAAGGAGATCGATGTTACGGGCGGTCAGCTCCAGGAAGGCTTCCAAATCCGGCGTCGTCCAATCCCCATCAATGTAGGCCTCGGCGAAGCCCAGATCACCGCGTGTCGCAAGCCGCTTGATGGTGCGCCACTTGCGAATGACGATCGTCGCGGACGGTCCCGGCCGGGTGCCGGTTTTCTCAACCCGTTCTAAGGATGGAAGAACCACTGTAATTTTACCGGTATCTATCGAAGAAACGGCGGCAACTATTGCCTTCGCGAGAAGCCCGTCCTTGGTTAAAGTCCTGTTGATGGCTCTCTTAAGTATTCTTGCCAGGGCTACCACGATTATTTCCCGAAAATCTCATTGTTGCTTGCGAGGACTTGTGCGTCTATGCCTCGACCACTGCTACGCCAAAAGCAGGTCAGGTGGTGTCCCGGTAGCTTGATGTCTTGGGTGGGGGCGGGCTGGTTCGGAAGCTTGCGCCCTTCAGCCATAGCCTGAGTGCCTCCCAGTGGATACAGGCCATCACCTTCAACGTCATGAAAGGGAACCGCAGGAGGCAGCGAGCGAGGTTGGCGTCGGTCAGCGGTGCCGCGTCGGCGTTGAACGTGGCGGCCAGCACCGGTTGCCCGCCAGCAGTCTCGTGGATGCGCACCCGCACGGTTTTGCCGGGCGGCAAGATACGGAAGTGGTAGCGCAGCCCCATGTCCATGAAGGGCGACACGTGAAAGATTTTCGTCCTCCTCTGGCGGATACCGGCTGGACTTTCCTCGCCCGGAAGCACCGGCGCCACATAGTTATGCCGCTCGCCGAAAGTGTTGCGCACGGCGTAGATGATCGCGATCAATCGCTCGTTCTCATCATAGGCGAAGTAGGTCGCGAGCGGGTTGAAGGCGTATCCGAACATACGCGGATAGGCGAGCAGCAGGATCCGTGCCGCCGGCTTCTCGAGTCCGGCGTGTGCCAGCAGGCGATCGACAAACTGGCGCAGCATCTCGTCCTTCTCGTCGACGTGATCACGCTCGTGAAAGGAAACGATGCCAGGCCGATTGACCGACAGCAGGCTGGAGAGCTCGGCAAGATCGCCAAGGCGGTCGATATCCACTAACAAGGAAAAGACGCTGTAGCTGAAGCGATGGCCGAAGGGACTGAGCCGCTGGTGCATGACCTTACCTGGAAAGAGCGTGCCGGCCGCCGCGGGCGGCGGGCCGTTGTTGGCCATGCTCGTGATGCGGTTTTCCCTCATTCTTTACCCCTTGCCGAGTCCGTCACCGGGAAGGCTGCCAGCGCACATTCTTGCACAATAGCCCACCCAGAATGCAGCCGCGGGTGAGAAGCGATTTGTCGGAGACCCGCACGGTGACCGAAAATGTGCGGTCTCGTTTCGGGTCATAAGCAGTCCCTGCTAGTGTATCGGACGATTTCGGCTGAAGGGACATGACCAGGCGATCGCCGGCCTCTTCACCCTTGGTGGTATCGCGGATCCACAGATTGGTCGCGCAGATATTGCTGCCGCAGGGTGCTATGCGCACACGCGCGTTTCCGTCGTCGCGTAGCCAGATACCGCTCGGATCGGCGGATTGCTGCGCCTGCACGGCGGCTGTCGATATCAAGGCGGCATACGTAGTCAGAACCGCTATCCTCATCGGTCCATTCTCCTTCTTTTCGTGACATACGCACGGGCAAGTCGATCGGTTCACTCGAGGTGATCCGCCGAGGCGGTGATGCCGTAGAGAATGTCGACACCATCGGGGGGACACCATATGAAAACCATGATCACGGCCTATCTGGCGACAGGCGTCGCTTTCCTGACTGTCGACGCCATCTGGCTTACGACGATGGCAGATATGCTCTACCGACCGCGTCTGGGCGATAAGCTTGCGCCGCAGTTCCACCTGGCCCCGGCAATCTTCTTCTATTTGACCTATGTCGCCGGCATTGTATTCTTCGCCGTGCTTCCGGCTCTCGGGAAAGGCGGTCTTTGCAGGGCTGCACTGAACGGCGCCGTGCTTGGTCTTATGGCCTATGGGACCTATGACCTCACCAATCAGGCTACGTTGAAGGACTGGCCACTGGCCATCACGCTTGCCGATATTCTCTGGGGCGCCTTCGTAACTGCCGTTGGCGCATCAAGCGGCTTTTGGGCCGCCAGCCGGCTCGGATGATTGCTCGGCCTGCGCAAGGAGGTTGGAGAAAATAAGGGCGACGAAAGCTGTAAGGGTGCAGCCGCTGATGAGATTAAGCCGCGCCAGAGCGTAATATTTGGCCGCGTCATACCACGCTAGCGGCGGCCCATAGGCATCGTGCCACACTAGAAAGACGCCGAAGGCGACTGCGGTCAGCGCCAACCCGATAAGGCGTTCGTGCGGGCGAAACAGCAAGAGGGCGATCACCGCGCAGGGAACGAGGAAGATCTCGACCCCGGATGCCGTGCCGAAGAGCCAAGCCGAAAGTACCGTATTACCGATACCCGCCAGCGGCAGGAGCGCCCGGGCGGCGACGCAGTTCCAACGTGCAACGGCGGGCACGACGAGAAAGAACGGCGTTGAAAGGAAAGTGAACCAGGCGGGCGTTATGTCGGCGCTAACCAGCCAGAAAAGGTAAAGCGGATAAAACGGCTGGTTCGAGGCAATCAGAAGTGAAATGACGTTCCCTGCAGCGACACGTGGGTCTGGGTGGCGAGCGTAGGCTCGCACGATCTTTGTAAGTGTTCTGAAAAGGGAGGTCACGGCCGTGCGCTGGCGGGTCGCAGGCGATAGTGGCTGACACCCCATTCCTCGCCATTGGCATGGCCGAAAAGCCCGGCCGTTGCGAGAAAGAATATCCGCCAGCGCCTCATCCAGAGCGCCGCATCTTGCCCGTAGGTCGCCTCAAAAATGGCGCGGATGATGTGGCGGTTCCGGTCGAAATTATCTAGCCAGTCAATCGCCGTGCGTTCGTAATGTTTTCCGCTCCAGCGCCAGTCCCTTTCGACAATGAAGCTGTCGCTAAATTCTCGGACCCGTCGTCACGGATCCAGACGCGCACCCGTTCAAGCAGCGACTTCCAGTTGGACATATGCTCGAACATCTCGACGGAGACGATCCGGTCAAAGGTATTGTCGGGAGCAAAGCTATTCATGTCAGCGGTGATGACCGTCAGGTTCAGAAGACCGCGCCGTTTGGCTTCAGTCTCGATATAGCTGCGTTGCGATGAAGAATTCGAAACGGAGACGATGCGGGCCGACGGGTAACGCTCGGCAATGAACAGCGAGAGGGAGCCCCAGCCGCAACCGAGATCCAGAATATCCTGTCCGTCCGCAAGGTCTGCATGAATGCGGGTTTCATCCAGCGCCGCAATCTCAGCTTCCGCTAGCGTGCTGTTGGGTGAGGTATAAAGGCACGAGGAATATTTGCGGCGCGGACCGAGCGTCAGCGCAAAGAACGCCGTCGGTAGGTCGTAATGCTGCGCGTTGGCTTCATCGGTGTGAACGGCGATCGGCCATCCGGTCATCGATTGCGCAAACTCGCGATCCGTCACACCGCCTCCGTCCGCCAGAAGCTTGCGCCTGCGACCGACGAACCGGCTGATGACGAAGCGCAAGGCGTCATCAGGAAGCGGCAGCTGCTCGGCGGCAGCGATGGCGGCAGCGACAAGATTCATGTCAGCTTTCCCCGTTTTGCAAGCCAGGCCAGAAAGCATTGACGCGATTGGCGTAGGCGGAGAAGGCCGCGCCGCGTGAGCGCATCATATGCGCTTCGAGCGGCGGAATTCCCGAGACATGCACGAGCAGCAAATACATGAAGGCGGGACCGACAAGCGCCAGCCAACCCCAGCCCCATACCCCTGCGGGGCCGATAGCGATGACTGCATATCCGGTCCATCCGAGCCACTGGAAGAAGTAGTTCGGATGGCGCGAGAGGCTCCACAAGCCCTCGTCACAGATCCCTCCGCGGTTCGCGGACTTACCGCGAAATCGCGCCAACTGCGCATCGGCGAAGCCTTCTCCGACTATGGCTATAACAAGGATGGCAATGCCGGCGAAATCACTCCATTGCAGGCCCGTTGAAGGGTTTCGTGCGGCGATGAAGATGGTTGCAGTTAAGAGTAGCGCGGCTCCTGCCTGTATCTGCAGGAACAGGTACAAACGTAAACGCCAGCTTTTGCCCCATTCCTCACGCAGTTTGACATATCGTGGATCCTCTCCGCCCTGTAGGGTGCGCTGCAGGATATGGAGGCCTAGGCGGCAGGACCATAACCCGGCGGGGGCGGCGACAACGAGCCGCCGCTGCCATTCTCCCTCCCAGCCATCGACCGGGACGAGCGATGCTGACAGGCCGGTAGCTCCGACGAGAAACGACCAGACTACGTCGATCCAGCCGGATGCCGCGCTTCTTACCACGGCAAACCAGACAGCAGTCATCGCAAGAGAAACAGCGGCTGCCAGCAGGATGAAAAGCGCGGTCGCCGCCACGGCTCAGATCCCGAAGATCGGCTGCAGCATGCGGCCGATAAAGCTTTTGAACCGCATCTTTCCCTCCATGGCGGCAAGGCAGATGCACTCGCCATTCTTGTCGACAATAGGTTGATGCTCGGCATCTTCATTCATTTCCGCAAGATCACCAGGGCGGAAAGTGCCGAACCGATCTGAGAACGAGCCCGAGACGACATAGGTGAATTCCGTGCCGACATGTCCGTGATCGGGGAGGGCGCGGCCCGGGCTAACCTTGAGCAGGATGAGATTGGCATCCGGATCGTGCGGCACGCCGACCCGGCTCATCCTCATGCCGGGGCCGATCCAGCGCCAGCGCCCGATTGCGCAGCCGCGCAGGGCCTTTGGCAGGGGAATGCCCTCGATCTCCACCGGCACAAGTGGCGGCAGAACGAGAGAGTGTCCCGCGTCCTCATCATCGAGCATTGCAAGCACATCACTCAGCGCGGTGGCCGAAAGCGTCGTTGGTTCTATTTCTTCCAGCAGGGCACCGCCGAGCGCCTCATGTTCGCGAACGCGAGAGCGGCAGGCCGGGCAAGATGCCAGATGCGCCTCGACCGCGATGGCCGGACCTGCGGCAAGCGTGCCGGCCGCAATGCGCATCAAGGTTTCGTCGGTTGCGTGGTGTGTGATCGTCATGATTTGTCTTCCAGCAGCGCGCGCAGGCGGTTCATTGCCAGGCGTGTTCTAGATTTTACCGTGCCAAGCGGGATGCCCAGTTCATCGGCGATTTCGGCTTGCGATTTCTCGTTGAAATAGGAAAGGCGGATGATCGTTTGCTGCTCCGGTGAGAGCGTGGTTAGCGCCCGGCGCACCAACGCGTCCCGCTCGGCCCCAATTAATCCCTCCTCAAGCGTTTCCGGTGTATTCTCGGGATCGGGCGGCAGAGCTGAGGGATTGCGCTGACGGCGCACGTGGTCGATGCGCATGTTGCGGGCTATCGTAAAGATCCATGTGGCAACACCCGCCCGCGCAGGGTCAAAATACGAAGCCTTGCGCCACACCGTCAGCATCGTCTCCTGCATGAGCTCCTCGGCCATGCCCGACGAGGGCGTCCAGCGCAGAAAGAAGGTTTTCAGCTTCGGCCCGAAATGGCGGAAAAGCCGCGCAAAGGCCTGTCGGTCGCGGTCTTGAGCAATCTGAACCATCATCTCTGCGAGCGCATCGGGTGAAGGCGCCTGCTGTACATCCCTCGAACTCACCACGGCAAGTCGCCGGCCTCTCGGCACGCCTGGTCTGCGATCCATCTCAATGGAGCTCGAAACTTCATTCATGCATCCTTTTACGCGGCGGTCTCCAAAGCGGATCACACGTGCAGAAATCGCTTGTAGTGATCCGCCAGAAGCCGCTCTTCGTACACGTTACTATAAGGTTTCGACAATATCGACAGCTGCAGAAGGATCGACATGCGCCATTTTCCTCAATCGGACCGGCCGATGAAGATTGCTGTTGTTGGCACGGGCATCGCCGGTCTTTCCGCTGCTTGGCTTCTTTCGAAACGTCATGAGGTGACGGTCTTTGAGGCTGACAATCGCGTCGGCGGTCATTGTCACACCGTCAATGCAGGCGGTGTCCCGGTCGATACGGGCTTTATCGTCTATAATGAAACGACTTATCCAAACCTGACGGCACTATTTGCGCATCTTGATGTCTCGACCAAGGCCTCGGACATGTCCTTTGCCGTTTCGATTGACGGAGGACAACTTGAATATGCAGGAACGAACCTTGCCGGTCTATTTGCCCAGCGCCGTAATCTTGCAAACCCACGGTTCTGGTCGATGCTGCGCGACCTCGTGCGCTTTTACCGCGAGGCGCCGAGCGGCGTGCGAAATCTCGATCCATCCGCGAGCCTCAACGACTATCTTGATAGCGCAGGCTTTGGCCGAGCCTTTCGAGAGGATCATCTATATCCGATGGCGGCTGCAATCTGGTCAACACCGGCGCTGGAGATCGGCAATTATCCGGCGCATTCCTTCGTAAGCTTCTGCGAGAACCACGGCCTTCTGAAATTCGTGCGTCGGCCGATCTGGCGCACGGTGGTCGGCGGAAGCAGCGCCTATGTCGAGCGGCTGTCCGCGCCCTTCCGCGATCGCATTCGTACCAATGCCCCGGTGAGGTCGATTCGTCGTGTGAATGGTGCGGTGGAGGTTTTCGTGCCCGGCGTACAACCAGAGTGGTTCGACCATGTCGTGATTGGTACTCATGCCGATGAAGCACTCGCTATGCTGGCCGACCGGTCGCAGCGCGAGGCGGAACTGCTGAGCGTTTTTGCCTATGGCGATAACGAAACCGTACTCCATGGGGATGAAAGCCTGTTGCCCCGCCGCCGACGCGTCTGGGCGAGTTGGAACTATCTGGCATGTTCGGGGCGTGATGGCGCCGCGCGGCAAAAGCCCTGTGTCACCTACTGGATGAACCGACTGCAGGGTATCGCCGAACCGCGCTCCTTCTTCGTGACGCTCAGCCCGCTGCATGACCCGGCCGCAGACAAGGTGATCTGGCGCGGCCGCTACAAGCATCCCTTGTTCAACGCAGCCACGCTTGCAGCGCAGAAACAGCTTTGGTCGCTCCAGGGTGAAGCCAACACCTGGTTTTGCGGCTCCTACTTCGGATCCGGTTTCCATGAGGATGCGATCCAGGTCGGCCTTGCAGTCGGCGAAAACCTGGGCGGTATCGCTAGGCCGTGGTCTGTCGACGGGGAATCGGATCGCATATTTCGAACGGTCGGTGCGCGATCATGAGTTTCCGTGTGAGTGTGTGTCTCGTCGAAGAGCCACCCACAAGCGACCCTCTTAACCGAGAATGCTGAAGCGAGAAACGTGTCCGACATGAGTAAACAGTCCGTTCTGATAAACACAGCAATGGCGATAATTCCCGTAGTTATGGTTTCGCTGCTCGGCCAATTGGCCACCTACCCAAATATTGCTGGTTGGTATTCTGGACTGCTCAAGCCAGCCTTTAATCCACCGGCTTGGATTTTTGCGCCTGTTTGGACCGCACTGTATATTCTGATGGCTTGGGTGAGCTGAATCTCTCTGATCCCTTCCGACGCCGGTTGCGCCAACGTCACCGTCGGCGAATGTGAAGATCGTGTCAAGATGCATGGCAGCGCGTAGCTTTGGTTGCGACAATAGCGCGCTCGGCCGCACTTTTTTCGAACAGCGCCTGGGCAACCTGGCTCTGATCGCCTGGCGCGAGGTCCGCTCGCTCATGCCGATTAGCACGTTGCCTTTGCCGATTGGCATGACGTCATCGGCATATGTTCGCATCTCCGCAAGCGTTTCTTCCGGCGCAACTGGAATGGCGACGATCAAGTTTTGAGGCGCCCTGGCTTCTCATAGCAATTAGTGCCGCTATTGCGGTCCCTCCCGTCGCCAGACCATTATCGACAATGATGGCACGCATCCCTTCGGCGCCCGGTCGTCGAGATAAATCGCGCGTCGAAGTTCGATCTCGCCGAGTTCACGTTGTCGAGTGGCTGCCTCGTCGGCCTGATGCAAATCAATGCCGGTTTCACGATCTGGTGTACCTTTGGCGGCATTTGGACGATCTCGTCGAGTCCGTAGCCATCCTGATCAACTGCACGCTCCGGCGTCGGGTCGCCTCGAAAAATGCCCGTTTGCAGACCGCAAGCGACCCTCGCCTTTCACTCTTTACTATTTGACGATGTGCGCATTCCAGTGTGGGTCTGCATCAGATCGCTCTGCGAATGGGCTGATCGCATAGCGGCTGACGTGAGATCATCGCGTTCTCGGAGCCCGCTGTTGAAGAGCCGCGCCACCAGCACGGTTAGCTTTCCGATAGCGACCGGGTCTCTGGAAACTCCCCTTGTCTGGGAGATTTCCTTGACGACACTCGCGCACAAACGCGCCTCCTCCTTTGTTGGCAAAGACGTCGGATTCATTTCTCACTCCGGGAACGGCCCGCCCGACGGGCGGGCCTGGCTGATCCACCTAGAAGTCCATGCCGGCGCCAGCGGGGATCGCCGGAGCGGCTTCCTTCTTGGGTTTTTCGGCGATCATGGCTTCCGTCGTCACCAGCAGGCCGGCAACGGAGGCTGCGTCCTGAAGCGCGGTGCGCACGACCTTGGCCGGGTCAATGACGCCCTGTGCGTAGAGATCACCATACTCGCCGGTCTGGGCGTTCCAGCCGTAGGAGAAGTCGGACTTCTCGCGCAGCTTGCCGACGATGATCGAACCTTCTGCGCCGGCATTCTCGGCGATCTGACGGACAGGGGCCTCGATCGCACGTCGGACGATGTCGACTCCGACACGCTGGTCCGGGTTTGCCACATCAAGATTGTCGAGCGCCTTAATGGCCCGCAGCAGTGCCACGCCACCGCCCGGCAGAATGCCTTCCTCAACCGCCGCGCGGGTCGCATGCAACGCGTCGTCGACACGGTCCTTCTTTTCCTTGACTTCGACTTCGGTCGAACCGCCGACGCGAATGACAGCCACGCCGCCAGCGAGCTTGGCAAGACGTTCTTGCAGTTTCTCCCGGTCATAGTCGGAGGTGGTTTCCTCGATCTGCGCGCGGATCTGCGCAACGCGGCTGTCGATCTCGGCCCTGGAACCGACGCCATCGATGATCGTCGTGTTCTCTTTCTCGATCGCGACCCTCTTGGCACGCCCAAGCATGTTCAGCGTCACGTTCTCCAGTTTGATGCCGAGGTCTTCGGAAATGACCGTGCCGCCGGTCAGGATGGCAATATCTTCCAGCATAGCCTTGCGCCGATCGCCGAAGCCCGGAGCCTTGACGGCAGCAATCTTCAGGCCACCACGCAGCTTGTTGACGACCAGCGTAGCGAGTGCCTCGCCTTCGACGTCCTCGGCGATGATGAGAAGCGCCTTGCCGGACTGCACGACGGCTTCGAGAAGCGGGAGCATCGATTGCAGGTTCGAGAGCTTCTTCTCGTGGATGAGGATACAAGGATCTTCGAACTCGACCCGCATCTTGTCAGCATTGGTGACGAAGTAGGGGCTGAGATAGCCGCGATCGAACTGCATGCCTTCGACGACTTCGAGCTCGGTTTCGGCGGCTTTGGCTTCCTCCACGGTGATGACGCCTTCGTTGCCGACCTTCTCCATTGCTTCAGCAAGGTAACGGCCAATCTCGGAATCACCGTTAGCGGAGATCGTGCCGACTTGGGCGATCTCGGAATTGTTGGAGATCTTGCGCGCGTTGGTCTTCAGTTCCTTGACGACAGCGTCGACGGCAAGGTCGATGCCGCGCTTCAGGTCCATTGGGTTCATGCCGGACGCCACCGCCTTGGCACCTTCCCTGACGATTGCCTGGGCAAGCACCGTCGCGGTCGTTGTGCCGTCGCCAGCGAGATCGTTGGTCTTCGAAGCCACCTCGCGCAGCATCTGCGCGCCCATGTTCTCGAACTTGTCCTCAAGCTCGATTTCTTTGGCGACCGTTACGCCATCCTTGGTTATGCGCGGCGCGCCGGAGGACTTGTCGATAACGACGTTACGACCCTTCGGGCCAAGTGTCACCTTCACAGCATTGGCAAGCACATCCACCCCACGCAGCATTCGTTCACGGGCATCGGTGTGGAACTTGACTTCTTTCGCAGCCATTTCTTTAACTCCTCAATAGGCAGCTAATTTAACTGATCGGTCGGCCTTCAGGCGGCCTGCTTCTGCTCTGCCGGGGCTTCGATGATGCCCAAGGCATCGCTTTCCTTCATGATCAGCAGGTCTTCGCCGTTGATCTTGATCTCAGTGCCGGACCATTTGCCGAACAGGATGCGATCGCCAGCCTTGACGTCGAGCGGCTGGACCTGGCCGGCATCGTTACGCGCGCCGGGTCCGACGGCGATGACCTCGCCTTCCTGTGGTTTTTCTTTGGCGGTATCGGGAATGATGATGCCACCCTTGGTTTTTTCTTCGGACTCAACCCGGCGGACAAGAATGCGATCATGAAGCGGTCGGAACGACATGTTTTCCTCCGATGGACAAACAATGATGACGTTGTTCCCCTGGCCGAACCGGATGACCAGTCCGGGCGGGAGCAAAACCTCAGTCGAGCGTTTTACGCGAAATGATCTGGTTTTGCGATTTTTCGATTTCAAGAGGTCAAAACAAAAAATGGCTCTCTTCAGAGGCGGCTGCTAACACGCTGGAAAAAAACAACAACAGGGGTCTTTACGTTTGAAAATCCGTTGCTGGCCTCAAAATTTTGCGCCACATTCGCCAGTGTCACTAAACGGAGATGAAGCATGGGATTTTCATCGGATCTGGAGTGTCAGCTCAATGGCTTCGGCCTCACCACTGCCCATAAACTCTACCGCATTCCTGATTTTGAATCCGTGCTGCAACCCTTCGTTTGGCAAGATTGCTCCCGATTTTCCTGCGATGCAGAAGTTCCTTGATTACTGGCGGGCCAATCTCGATGGGTGCTGCGTTCCATCCGCTATACGCATCAGCGCCTGACCGGACAGAACGAATGGTGCCGCGTCGAAGGCGAGTTCAAGCTGCACTGAGACTTGAATTTCCGGATTCTTCGGTTCTTGGCTTTTTTCGTGACGCAGGTTTGATGAGCCCGGCCTATCGCACGTCACCGGTCTCCGTGTGATGATGGGTCGCGGAAGCCAGTTGCTCCAGACTGCTTGCGTAGGTCGTCGGAATTTAGGGGCTCATCTTGTGACTGAACTGTTTTCGAGACATCACAACATCCTCCATGAAGAACGTCTCTGTTTCGATCGCTTTGGAGGCCCCGCTAGAAGAGCGGGGCAAGCGTTGGGACTGAAGGGTTGAGGCAAATGCCTCTGGCCGATAAAGGCGGTTGCCGGTCATTCGTTCCGGCGTTGTCGGATCAGAAATGTCGGTGAGCGGTTTCCGATAAGCCGTGGCCGCTCGCTCGCCTGATAACGCTTCGAGCCGTAAAGCCCGCCTCTAGGCATGCCGCGAGAAAGAGTTCTTTACTTACCGCGGGAGGAGTTTGTCGATTGAGGGCATTTCGGCAGCTCGCTACTGCTGCGTCGTGATACGCACCGTGTACCTTGGGCCAATCGTTCTCAAGAAAGTCCAAGGTGTCGTGGATACTTTGGAACGACTTCTCAGTGCCATTCGGAAGCCGAACATTTACGGGACTATTCCAAAGGATATCTGACGTCGGCATTTTTTCCTCCTTTTCCTACCAACGACAATAACCAAAAGTTAGTATTGGAGACGGGCGCGTGCAAGGGCCAGCGGGTGAGCGCCGCTAGGCGGTTCAAGACCCCCGGCCGGCCATACGCGAGGGTCTCAGAGCCAGCCCTCAGCGCAATGCCTCGGATCAGCAGCCGATGTGGCTCGGAGGCCGATTATACCCTCATGCGGTTCCGGCTGGTCGACCAGGGCGAATTCCAAAAAGGCGGCCCAACGCATTTTTGGCGAGAGGTCTCCGGAACGCTGCCGGGGAGCTGCTCGAACGGGCATGGCGCGGCAGCAGAGCGATAGGATCCATGACCGGGTTTCGTATGGCCTCTCCTCGCCGCGAGGCGTTCCGATGCGCCCGAGCCCCCCGTAAGCCTTGCCGAGATAGGATGTCTATGGATGTTGGAGCGGTCGGCGGAAGAAGTGGCACATAGTTGCAAGCCATACGCGCGATCGTACGAAATAGGTGTCATCAGCCGTCTTGTCTTGGGAAACCCGCCACACCAGATCTTCTAGCGCCACCGCCAGGTCGAAAGGTCTCAGGATGCGGAAGGTCGAAGAACGGGTTTCTCCTTTATCAAAACTCAACACGGTGAATGCTGTCGCAGGAGCGGTATTGTTTTTCTGCCCATGGGTTCTGAGCTACGAAGGGGCTTTGCTCGCATCAATCAACGCGTGGATCGGTGGGCTGGCGTTGATGGTTCTCGCCGGTGCTGCTGCAACGGACATCTGGCCAAAGCTAAATCTGGTATGTCTGTCGATAGGCGTCTGGATCTTCGCAGCCCCATGGATCCTGGACTTTCCGAACAAAGCCGACCCTACCACCTCACACCTCGCGGCAGGGGCCATAGCGATTCTTGTCCCCCTTGTATGCTTAGGTGGCAGATGGATCACGAGACCGCATCAATGAAGTTGCCGCCGCAAGTCAACGGCTCGAACCGTCGGTATAGGAATTCGGCGGTGGTTGCCTGAGCTCAATTGAACACCGCCGGAGCATGGGTATGAGGGGGTCAACGAACAGAATAGGCAAGTGATCGACATGATTGGGGTTATGATAGCCAGGGATGTGCAACGAGCTCAAAGCTCGCAGATTTGACCTGGACCCAATCCGCGTATCGCTATACCGGCCCGCGTTGGGCGCAGCCGGACAGCGCCGACGCAACGACTTTTGTATTCCATGCGATTTTCAACCTGGTTGGCTCAATGCGGCCGAGTTCGCTCGGCGCTTCGGCAAGGGGCTGGATTTCGATAAGCTGACGACTTTGAGGATCGTCGATGGCGCAACGGTGCGCGTCGTGATCGAGGCCGCCAGTCGCAGGAGATCAAGGCAGCGTAAACATAATGCAGCCGAATTGCCTAAGGTGCCCCGCGCGATGAACGTTCGAAGGTTGGGGCACTAAGAGGTGCCCCAACCCAGCCATTCTAGGCAAGCGAGTGTTGACCGCCAGCGCCGGTCTTCGTCCCGAACGGTCCATCTACGCCCGTTGACAATCCCGCATCGCGGCAGGCGTCAATGAACGCTTCGCGCGCGATGGTGACTGGCGTCATTCGGTTTAGAGCACGGCGGCACGTTTGAACCGCCCGATTGTAATTTCTGCCTCGATAGATGGCCCAATCGCCTTCCAGAAAGTCGAGCGCGTCGTTGACAGAAGCGAAGACCTGGGAGCTCTCGTCCTTCATGCGGACGGCGACGGGCGTCATCCAAACCAATTCCGGGTGAAGCATGATGTCCTCCTTTCGCATTCAAACCGGATGAAAAAGAAGAAAAAAAATATCGGTGCCGAGCGAGTGAATTTCAAGGCCTCAGAACCTGCCACATCGTCGACGCCGACTGACCATCGTAGCGAACAGATCGTCACCTCACCCCTTCCATACACAATGACAGCGGAGGCGCGCGCCTGGCAAAGGCACTAAGGATCGCGCTACGCCGGTGGCCCGCCGATGCTAAGTTCTCCAATTCCTGCGATTTGGGGGGACGCCTTGGACATCAACCTCCGAAAGTTGCTCGATAAAGGTCAGAATCTCCTTAAGCTCGCCGCACATTTTTTCAGCCTCGTCTTCAGTGAGTGCTAGGCTGGCAAGGCGCGCAACATACCTGACGGTAGCGATATCTATCGACGTGATCTGCGTCCCATGTGGCAGTCGACAACGAATGACTGAACCAGATGCTGGCTGCGGCGAGGATCGCGACGCCAAGAGCGGCCGGCGTCTCCTGGACTTGTGTCGACTCTCATCGGGAAATCGACTAATATCAATATAATTCAGTGCGTTAATGTTTCAAGGAGAGTGGATTATCTCAGGTGGAAAACCGAGGCGCGACCATATTTTGGCCGAGGTAGAGGGAGGAGTAAATGGCTATGACAATGACTTCGGACGACGTCATTGCCGTCCTGGGACCTGTCGACGAAACGCTGGTGGCCGAGGTCATCGCGACAGGCGCTACGCAGGCTGAACTTGCCGAGGCATTTGCGTGGGCCAGCAACGACGAAGTCTTGTTGGGTGAAGGCCGGCATCTGCCGACGGGGAGGGTTGCTGTGCTCGTTGATCTGCTGTCCGCCGACGAGGAAGAGCAGGATGAATAGCGTTCTGGCCACTGCCCCCCGGCGCGATCGACCCGACCGGTCATATAGCCCTTGCGATCGATCACCTCCACCACGACTGGCCAGCGGAGGACGGAGATCGTAAAGATGGCTATGGCTGCTAGATGAATGGCGGGCGGTCAGGTTTCAAATATATCCGAACCCACGCGTCGTCGATAAGGGCACTCCGCTCGAGGAGGAAACAAGCACGTCCCGTGATCGGATGCGGACAAATCCCCCCGGTCTGGGTTTCGCTGGGGTGTACGATAGTGAACAGTCGCCATCGAGGAGGATTTCAATCGCTGTTACATCGGAGCACCAGAGATGGCGTGACGATGTGCCTTTAATGTCGTTCTGCGCCTGTGATTGTCGGGTTTGAATTCCGTGGTGGGACCGACGGCGGCAATCTGCGCCCGCCTTATGTGAAGGCTTGCGCGATATACAGAATATAGCTCCAAGCTATGAGCTCGATTGTATGCTTCGCCAGGACTGAAACACGCTAATTTTTCTCAAGCGCAGCTCTTGAATCCGAAGTTTTCAAAAACCAAATCGATATCCGCCAGCCGCTGAGGATAGGGCTGGCCTTGCTGGAAGCGCCATCTTTCGGCGCTCCGTACCCATGTTGCTTCAAGGAGGATATGGCTATGGCAACATCCTACGACTATGCACCGCTGTTCCGATCCAGCGTCGGTTTCGATCGGGTCTTCAATCTTCTCGAAAATGCTCAGCGCGCCCGCTCGATCAACGACTGGCCGCCCTATGACATTGTCAAGACTGGCGATGACAGCTATCGGATCTCAATAGCGGTGGCAGGTTTCGCCTTGGACGATCTCGACATAACATTCCAGTCCAACCTTCTGACCGTGACCGGCACGAAGCAGGAGGCGGCTGCCGAAGCCTACCTTCATCGCGGCATAGCCGGCCGGCCGTTCGAACACCGGTTCGAGCTGGCCGACCATGTCAGGGTGAACGGAGCGGATTTAAAGAACGGTCTCCTGTCCGTGGATCTCGTTCGTGAGGTTCCGGAGGAAATGAAGCCGCGGAAAATCGCCATCGAGACCGCTTCAAGTGTTGAGCCGTCGGCTTCTCCCACGCAGATCGAAGCGCAGAAGGCCGCCTAAGTAGAACCCCTCAAGGAGGGCGTCGCTGCGGCGGCGCCCGTCAACATCGCGGGTTGGAAAGGAGAGCGTAATGAAACCCGATATGTTCAAAGAGCCTGTTTCTATTCTGGTCGGCCTGGGCTTTCCGGCCGAAGTTCGCAGCGCGATGGATGCCTACAGGCATCTCGTCGAGTGGCCTGAGGCGCTCAGAGATAGCGCGCACTCCGTTGCGCTTAAGGCATGCGGAGCTGCGCTGCGCGGTGAAATCGAAGCGGAGACCGCCCGCGGCCTATTTGCCGCCTTTGCTGAAAAGCACGATCTGCTGGCGCCGGAAACCAACGTCCTCGTTGCGTCTCGCCTGCGCCGGGACAGGGATCCGCACATACGCTGAGGTAAATCGATGATGGACAAGATGTTGGAGCTGGCTGCCAGCAATGCCATGGCGATCGGGCCAACAGTTCTAGCGCCGCAAGGTCTGCTGTTTCGACGGCCAATCGATGTGGTAAGGGCGCCAGTACTTTCTGTCGATGATAAGCGAACTATCCTCGCGGCATGGGCTTCGGACTTTTACGCGATCGATTCGAAACCGTCTCTCCGTCACGTTCCAGGAACACCGGAGCCAGTTTCGATCGATGAGGTTCAGTCTGCCCTCAGAGAACTCGATCGGCGCTACGATACCTGAGATCAGGCTGTCAGGCCGTCTATCTCGGCGACTTCCGCAGCTGCTTGACGGTGCACCAACAAGCGAGCGTTGTTCGTCGCCGCCAGGCTCTACGGAGTTTAATGACTCCGGCTCGCGAACGGGCGTTAGTCGCGAAGGCTCTACTAGCAGCGGCGATCGCCTCGGTGTCGTGTGCGAGGGCATGGCCATATGGGGCGAGGCAAAAGCGGTGGTTAGGGGAAATTGGTGGCGCTTGGTGCGTCGTCTGGCCGACAAAGCGGACGATAATGAGATTGCTCCGCGAGCCAGTTCCATAAAGCGCAGCCTGGCAAACGACCTGGCCGCCCAACGGGCCACACTTGGGTATTGGAGTGCTGAACGCCTCGACCCTGGTTGCTGCAATAGGCAATGCCACCAGCTTCGATCGTGCTCACGATCTCAGTGCATGGCTAGGCCGCGTTCCGTGGCAGTTTACGACCGGAGGCAAGCCCCGTCTGCTCGGTATCCCGAAGCGCGGCAACGTCTACCTCAGAACCCTAGTCGTGCACGGCGCGCGAGCGGCAATGCCTGCACTCAGTCAAAGCAATACACCCATCGGACATTAGCTTCGCGCGTTACTTTCTCGAGGCATCCATCGCAACGTGGCGATCGTCGCGCTCGCAAACAAGCTCGCCCGTATCGCTTGGGCAGTTCTCCGTAAGGACCGACCGTTCGAGCGAACTTATGGCATGGCGCCAGCTTAGTAGGGAGGATTGGCTGCGCGTCCTCACGGCCCATGATGTTTGCGAGAAGGACTATAGATGGCCCGACTGTCGACCGGCGTGCGGAAAGCCCAGCAGTGCAAATGGCTCGTTGAAGCCGCGTTGATTATTGAGGCTCCGGACGTGCGAATATCCATCTTGGCCGCGGCGTGACCGTGAGACCGAAAACGTTGAAGCAGACTGCAGGGATCTAAAATTCTACTCGCGAACAGGGCGGGCCATAGGTTTGCACTGAGAAATGACTCGGCATTTTGCGCCGAGAACAGACCCGCCTCTTAGGCATGTTTCGGGTCGGGGTTGCCGAAAGTTATCTCGAAGACGTGCCCCAGCTTGGAAGTAGACTGGCGAAGCGAGCCTCGGTGCAGTTCAGCTATTCGTCTGACGATCTTCAAACCGATGCCCAGGCTGTCACTGCAGCGGGACGCGCTGGTTTCTCGCCGCATACCACCTCGATGCCGATCCTCGACACGAACCGTATTGCTCCCCACGTACACAAGAATATCAGTTCCGGTCGGCGTATGGCGCACGGCGTTTTCGATGAGATTGCGCAACGCGTCCTTCAGCAGCGCCGGCGCCCCTTGAACGAGGACGGTTTCGACTTGAGGGTAAAACTCGAGGGAATGAACTTGCCCATAGACCCACGGAGCGAGTTGCTCGACGACGGAGGACGAAAGCGCTACGAGATCGATGGTCTCAAACATGCCATGATCGAAGCTATCAAGCCGGGCGAGGGTCGTCAGTTCTGCGACGAAGCGTACGAGGTCATCCAGATCGGCTTCCGCTTTGCGAGCACGCGGATGGTCGATGTTTGCCAGTTCAAGCTTTATGGCCGCAAGTGGCGTGCGGATTTCGTGAGCTATGCCTGATGTAAGAACCTTCTGTGACGTCATCAGTTCGCCTACGCGCTCAAAAGCGCGATTGACGGCGATAGCGAGATGGGCGACCTCGCGCGGCATCGCATCGAAATTCAGATGCGAATTTGCATCCATGGGATCAATGTTATCAGCCGCGTCGGCTGCGGCTCGCACGGGCTTCAATGCCTGTCGTACGGAGAGCAAGGTGGCGCCGAGAACCAGGACCAGCAAGATGCTCATCGGCACCAGCATATGTTCGATGACTTCCTTCCAGAAGACCGAGGTGACGACGTTTTGCGGATCGTCGATTGTTGCGACGTCGACGACGAACCGTTGATTACCAACCACGAATGCACGACCTCCCACCAGCGCCAACGGCTTGCCGGGCCGCAGAGACCTTAGCCAGAAATCGGGAGGATTGACATCGGCAGGAAGAAAGCGGTTTTCGCAGGCATCGTCGCAAGACTCGAATACCAGCGCGCCGCCGGCGTCGCGAATTCGAGCAACGTAGCCGGTCGACCGCTCCTGGTAGCGCTGCCTGAGGTTCTCGGGGAGCCGATACTGCACGCCTTGGCCATCGATGGTGATGCCCGAGGCAAGCCGCTCAGTTTCCTGTTCGACAAACAGACGCGATAGCTCGCCGACATTCCAGTAGTAGTCGGAGAAGATCACGGCAAGCTGCAGGACCACGGCAAGTACGGCAAAGAACGCAATCCGTCTCGTCAGAATCACACCCAGGGTAGGATGCGAGCGGCTCATGCGCTTTCCTCTCGCATCATGTAGCCGACACCTCGGACGGTCTCGATCGAAGAGCCGGTCGGATGCCCTTCGAGCTTCTTGCGCAGCCTCGATATCGCGAGCTCGACCGCATTGCTGCTTCTTTCGTCGCCGAATTCTGAAAACGCATGCTCTATCTTAGCCTTGGAGACGACCTTGCCGCCATTGCGCATCAGAAGTTCGAGCAGATCCTTTTCCGATGGGGCCAGTGCGATCTCGGCGCCGGCGCAGGTTAGGCATCGCGAAGCGACATCGAGTCGAAGTTCAGCAAACTCCAATATTGGCATGGTGGTGAGGGGAGCTCGCCGCATGAGAGCACGAATGCGCGCGATCAGTTCGCCATTGTGGAAAGGCTTCGCAAGATAGTCATCCGCGCCTGCATCCAGGCCAACGATGCGCTCGTCGATCGCGCCGCGGGCCGTCAACGCGAGAACGGGCGTCTGAACCTTTGCACTTCGCAGTGATTTCAGAACATCGATTCCGTCTTCATCGGGCAGGCCGAGATCAAGAAGGAGAAGATCGTACTCCGCTCCGTTGAGAGCGAGACGTCCTTCCTGCGCCGTCGCGAAGGCGTCGATTTTCCAACCGACGCTCCTGATAGCTTCGCAAAGTAGGTCGCGAAGCCGTAAGCTGTCCTCGATCAGCAGAATTCTCATGCCTTCTTTCGACCTGTAACCATCGACCAGACCAGATTTTCCCTGTGTCTCCAGCTTTCGATGACAGCGGCGCCGGCATGGATGAAAGCGAGGACCATGATGCTGTTGGCGATTGCGCTGTGCAATTCCTCCAGCCACTTTTCTCCCCAGAAGGCGTCGAGCGTCGTCATCCAGCCCGTCAGCGTCGTTGCGGCCAGCAATGCCATCAGGCAAAGCATCATCACTGAAGCTAACGGATTATGGCCAACGTAGCGCTTTTCGTTCCGATCGAGGATGTCCAGGATGTGCCCCATCACCTTCGAAGGCGTCGGCAAGAAATCAACGAAACGGGAGTGCTTCGTGCCAATGAACCCCCCAAACGACGCGGACGGCGATGGCGGTGGCAACGACGTATCCTGTGACGCGGTGCCAGTACTTTCCCTCCTCGAGCACAACGAGATTGAGGATGCATGCCGCAACCACCGTCCAATGAAACAACCGCACAACAGGATCCCACACCTTGATCATGCGCTGGGCAGTGTTGGAGGGCGCTAAGCCCTCCTTCTGCGGTGAGACCATCGTCATCTCAGTCCCCCTTCTGGACAATGGCACCGGAAACGGGATTGAAATAGACCTCGGCACGGTTGCCGCTCTTATCCTTGCCGTAGATTTCGTAGCAGTTGCCCGTAACCTCGAACGTCTTCACCTTGTAGCCCATGGCGTCGATCTTCGCCTTCATGGTTCCTTCGGACATCCAGTTGGACTTCGGTTCACCGGTGCAGCTCGGGCTTGCGAGCGCCAGGGCGGGCGTTGCGGATGCGATGGCGATTGCGGTGATAAGTTTCAGCGTCATGAACAATGTCCTCTGTTGATACCCGTTGCGGGCGACAGGCACATCGTTAAGGCTGCGAAGCTGTCGATTTCCTGTGCGATGCGCGATGATCCGCCGAGCGTTGTTTTGCCGCTCGCGCCGGCGCGGCGTTCCGGTCGGTAGCCCAAGCATCACAATAGGCCGCGGCAGCGTGCGGACAATCTGACCGACAGGCAAGGGTCGATTTTCGTATCCGATACTACGCACCCAATGTCTGCCCGGCGCTTCGATAAAGCATGTAGGCGGCAACGACGAAGATTAGGGCCGCAAAAAGGCTGTTCAAAAGCCCCTTACGCGCCGAAAGATGTCGGGCGAGATTGGCACCAACCAATCCTCCGACCACGCCGCCGGCGATGAAAACCGCTGCGAGCAACCAGTCAACATATCCGGACAGGGCGTAGTTGAGCGCCGTCGTCAATCCGAATGCAGCGACGGCGACGAGTGACGATCCGATTGCGAAGAGGATCGGCATTCCGGTCGAGGCGATCAGACCTGGAACGATGAGAAAGCCGCCACCAATACCGAAGAAGCCGGAGAACACACCTGTCAGTCCGCCAAAACCGACCACCTTGTGCGCGTTTCCTCGTGAGCATTGCGCACCTGGATCGCCTTCCGCTCCGCGCTTGCGGAGCATCAGGAAACCGACCGCAAGCATGAGAAGTGCGAAAAAGACAAGCAGCTTCTGTCCGTCGATCATCTTGCCGACGGTCGACCCGATGAAGGCTCCGATGATGCCCGCGACACTGTAGACGCCAGCGCATCGCCATTTGACATTGCCAAGCCTCGCATGCCCGAGGAGATTTGCAAATGCATTGGCGGCAACTGCAAAGGCGCTCGTCCCGATTGCGAGGTGAGCGCTCGGAACGCCGACGAAGTAGACCATGAGTGGAACGGCAAGGATTGAACCGCCACCGCCGAACATCCCAAGGGTGAAGCCTACAAGTCCGCCGGAAACGGTCCCAAGAATATATTGCATTGCATCGAGGTACATGGCGATGGTTTTTGGGCCGCCGCGCGGCCTCCTCATACTCAACTAAAGCGAAGTGGCGCGCTTAGCCTTGATTTGGCGATGCGGTAGGCGAACATGCCCGCAATCATGGCCATAGCGAACAGAACGGTCTCCCAGCGCCCGGTGACGAGTGATGCGATCGCCGGGCCGGGGCAGAAACCGACTAGGCCCCATCCCAGGCCGAAGAGAACCGAGCCCAAGACGAGCCTGGCGTCTATAGAGCGGCTAGTCGGAACGTGAAATTCTGTATCGAAGGCCGGGCGTGATCGATATTGCTTAATCGCATAGGCTACGGACGAGGGGATCAACGCGCCGCCCATGACAAAGGCGAGAGACGGATCCCAGTCTCCGGCGACGTCGAGGAAGGCAAGCACGCGAGCCGGGTTGACCATGTCCGACACGACCAGGCCAATGCCGAAAAGAATGCCGCAGAAGATCGAAGCAAGGATACGGCTGGTCATCACAGCCCTCCAATCAGATGGCGCATCATGTAGACAGTCACTGCCGCAACCGCCATGAAAGTCGCTGTGGCAACGAGCGAACGCGGCGACAATCTTGCCAGACCGCAGACGCCGTGACCGCTGGTACAGCCCGAGCCCAGTCGTGTGCCGAAGCCTACGAGCAGGCCCCCGGCAATGAGAAGGATTGGCGACGATACGATCATCAACTCGGCATGCCGAATATAGGTGAACGCGATGCCAGCGCCGCCGACGATCCCGCCAATGAAGCCGATGCCCAGGGGACTGACGCCAGCACCCGTCCAGCCGAAGGCAGAGGCAGTCAAGCCGGATATGCCTGCGATGCGGCCGTCGAGTAGCAGGTAAAGTGCTGCTGACAGGCCGATCAGAAGGCCGCCGGAAAGCGGCCAGATGTAGTTCAAGTGAGACATGAGTGCCTACAGTGCGTTGATTGGAATCTTCAGATAGTGAATGCCGTTGTCCTCGGCCGGGGGTAGTTTGCCCCCACGCATGTTCACCTGCACGGAGGGGAGGATCAGCTTCGGCATCGCTAGCGTGGCATCGCGATCGTTGCGCATCTTGACGAAGTCGTCTTCGGTCACTCCCTCATGCACGTGGATGTTGCCTGTGCGTTCGGCGCCGATGGTCGTCTCCCAGGCGTAGTCGTCGCGCTTCGATGCCTTGTAATCATGGCACATGAACATGCGCGTCTCGTCGGGAAGTTGGGTCAGGCGCCTGATGGACCGGTAAAGCGTGCGGGCGTCACCACCCGGAAAGTCGCAGCGCGCCGTGCCGTAATCGGGCATGAACAGGGTGTCGCCGGGAAAGACGGCATCGCCGACGACGTAGGCCAGGCAGGCGGGCGTGTGGCCGGGAACGTGAAGAACCGTCGCATTCAGATCGCCGATCTTAAAGCGGTCGCCGTCCTGGAAGAGCTGGTCGAACTGGCTGCCGTCTCTTTGAAACTCCGTGCCGGCATTGAAGATCTTACCGAAGACCTCCTGGACGCGAACGATCTCGCGGCCGATGGCGAGCTGGCCGCCGAGTTCAACTTGAAGGAGCGGCGCGGCCGACAAGTGGTCGGCATGCGCATGCGTCTCGAGAAGCCATTGAACTTCGAGACTTTCGGATTTCACGTAATCGATAAGGGCACGAGCGGACACGTTTGTCGTTCGCCCGGATGCTGGGTCGTAGTCGAGCACACTGTCGATGATAGCGCAGGCGTTCGAGTTCGGATCGCGGACGACATGGCTGACGGTGAAGGTCGAAGGATCGAAGAATGATCGAACGTCAGGCCGCTTCGAATGATTTTGAAGAGCTTCCCGGACGATCCCGGACGCATGTGAAAGAGGGGTGTCTATAGCCGAGCTGGGCATGGCCTACTCCATTTGGTAAAGCTAAAATACATATTTACATTAAACATGCAAGCATGTACTTTGATGTCGAACGGCTTTGCGATACTGTCCGATAGACAGGGGTAGGAATGGACACGACGACTGAAAATATGGAGGCCGCGTCAGGGGCTTTGCGGATCAATGACAGGGCGCCGGGCTTTGTTGCGCGCTCCACAGGCGGGGAAGTGTCGCTCTCGAGCTATCGGGGACGATGGCTCTTGTTTTTCTCTCACCCGGCCGACTTCACCTCAGTGTGCACCAGCGAGCTAATCGCATTCGCTCGTGCCCATGAGAGCTTTTCCAAACTAAACTGCGACCTTCTCGGCCTGTCCATCGACAGCCTCTATTCTCACGTCGCTTGGCTGCGCGACATCGAGCACAGCTTTGGAGTGAAGGTTAAATTTCCGTTGATCGAAGATTCGGCGATGGTGATCGCCAGAGCCTATGGCATGTTGGATAGTTCTTCCGAAAATAGCGGGGCCGTGCGTGCCACCTACGTGGTCGATCCGAAGGGGATCATCCGGGCCATCGTCTGGTATCCGATGAATGTCGGGAGATCGGTAGGCGAGCTCCTCCGTCTTGTCGAGGCATTGCAGACCTCGGAAAGGGAAGGGGCTCTGACGCCCGAGGGCTGGAAGCATGGGGAAGCACTGCTTGAGCCTGCTGCGGCTTCAATGGATGAAGGCAACGACCTTCGCAAAGGCGAGTCCTGGTACTACCGGGAGCGACGCGGATGAGCGGCGCTGCTCTGGAAGAAATGCAGGAGAAGGCCGTTGAGGCTGCCGAGTTCATGCGACTGTTCAGCACACCAAGCCGGCTGATGCTTCTTTGCTGCATTGCGCAAAGAGAGCGTTCTGTCGGCGAGATCCAGGAAGAACTCGGTTTTAAGCAGCCGGCGCTTTCGCAGCAACTCGCGGAACTTCGCCAGGCGGGCGTGGTCGAGACCCGTCGCCACTCGCGCCAAGTCTACTACTCGATCTCCGATGGGCGCGTCGCGGCCGTCATGAGTATGCTCACGCAGATGTTCTGTGAGGTTGGACCGACAAGTGACGCGCAGATCGCGCCGGTTAGTCCCGCCAAACGACAATCCCGTGCGGGGGCCGGGGCTGCTATTCCGGGAGAAATGGCGCACTGGGCGCGACTGGAGAAGATGGACTGAATTTGGAGGGTGCCGGATGGAGATGCTCGGTTTCGAAGCGTCGCTCGACCATGCTCGGTAGGGCGCTAGCAGCCGTAGGCGATCAGGTGACCAACAGGACCGCCAAGGCATTCTGCGCCTGATCCAAGGGACTCGTTCTTCTGCAGTGATCCAAAAGTGATGATGGGGATGGGGTATCCGGACGAAATGCAAATCAAACAGAGGCGAAAATCCAGCTCATACCTGGGCGGCAGCGCCCCATGCGTCTCCCGTGTCCGCTTGGGTGCCACTCCAGGCGGTAGTTTCAAGGAAGATATGCAGAACCAATTGCAGTCACCACGGCCCACTCTCGATTTGATCGCGAAGACGTTGAGTTTTGACGATCGCCGCCCTAATGGCTTGCCAACATCTTCACGCCGCAAATGGAGGCGTCGCTCAGCGATCTGTTGTCACGACAGGAAGATATGGCGCTTGGATTGGGATCTATCTACACAGCCTCCTATTCTGGGCCCAAAGCTTCCTGCCTTTCAGTGCAGGACGCTGTCACAGACTAGGGGCGAAGAAAGAGAGCAACAGACTGGTTTCCGAGAACAAAATTGCCGTTCTTAAGCGGTTTCGGGTAGCTGTCAGGCT
Organism: Rhizobium sp. RHZ02; assembly: GCF_014851575.1. Classification (NCBI taxonomy): domain Bacteria; kingdom Pseudomonadati; phylum Pseudomonadota; class Alphaproteobacteria; order Hyphomicrobiales; family Rhizobiaceae; genus Rhizobium; species Rhizobium sp. RHZ02. Next base: position 94,748 of record NZ_JACUZX010000013.1, on the reverse strand, counting down.
ATGGTGGCGTTGGATAAAGGGGCAACCATCGGCTTCGAGCGCTAAGACAATGATATCCCAGGCACGCCACCAGTCGTACTGCGCAACACCATCGGTAACGATGTTCTTCGCCTTGATCGTGGCTTGGTTTACCTTGCTTGCGACATTCTACACTCATCCCACTATCGATATCAGCGTGTCCTCGGCGTTCTTCAGAGGGCCACTTTGCGCTGGGGCTCTTTCCGGGGTCGAATGCGGATATTTCCCGCTTCGTCGAATGGAAGTGTTCAAGGGTATTCGTTGGATGCTCTACCTCCTTCCATACGTCGCCGCGATGCTCATCGTTGTGATGGGATTGATCGGCGCCTTCTCGAGACAGCTGCGGGAACATCTACCGATGACGCGCCTTTTGGTGGCGTTGATCAGTCTTGGTGTCGGACCTGGCCTATTGGTGAATTCGTTCCTGAAGACTTTTTCCGGTAGACCGAGGCCCTTCCAAACGAATCTCTTTGGCGGAAATCTGGATTTTACTGCCGCCGGAACGTTCGTCGGCGAGTGCACCCGAAACTGCTCATTCGTGTCCGGAGAAGCGTCGGGAGCGGGCTGGCTGTTGTGCCTTCTTTTCTTGGTTCCGGCTAATGCTCGCGTGTGGATTGCACCGCCGTTGATTATTGCTTCCACAACCATGGCGGCTTTGCGTGTCGCGGTTGGATCTCACTACGCTTCCGACGCGCTTCTCGGGTGGCTTCTGGCGGTAATCGTATTCATGGGGATGCTTATTTTGGAAAGTAAGATCCTTGCCGGTTGGGATAGAAGTTCAAAAAAGGCGAGCGAGCGTTCTTTGCGGGGCCGGTGGCGTCGAACCTCCGTTGATGGGTCGCAAACAGCCCGCTCTGAAGGATCCTGCAAGCCCCAAGAAGTTGGTGGACTATTTCAGACCCGTTCCCTAAGAGGGGGCGGGGACATCACTTCGGGAGGATAGGCAGAAGTGAGTTCGATATACGACGTGTCCGACTGATTTTGCAAGATTCCAGTGAGTGCGGTGGCCCGATGACCAGCAGAGGGGCGCCGGTCTTCACCTTGTGCCGTTGAAATAGTCCATTCTGAGCTCTGGCCCATTGAGAGGACAGCAACCGTCTCCCAGACGAACAGATTAGGATCGAGGATGCGCACGGTGTGTTCGGCGAGAAACATCGCCCGCATTAGAATGAGAAGGTCAAGCGGGACAAAGACATTCTGCGCCTGTCCGAGCCGCGTCACTCGCAGGAAAGCTTCGGCCAGGGACCAGTCCTTGAGCGGCAGTGCGGCATAGTCGCCAATGATCTCCACAAGGCCGCGGCGAAACTCGCTTCGGTCCAGGTCTCCCCCCAGGATGCCAAGATCTATTGCGGCCTCAAGGAGCCAGTCGGCGTCCTGGCGAACGAAGGCCAAAGCAAAGGCGGCAAGCTTGCGGCGCATGGCCTTGTCAAGAAATCCGACGATCCCGAAATCGTGGAGGCAGAGCCGCCCGTCTTCAGTGATAAGGATGTTTCCCGGATGAGGGTCGCCGTGAAAGACGCCCTATACGAAAATTTGATGCAGATAGGCGTCGACGAAGTTTGCTGCGAGGCGAGGACCGGCGGATTTCAAAGATGCGTCGTCGATCCGCAGCCCGCTGCTCCGCTGCTGTACGATCACGGTCTCTGCGACCAGGTCGTCGACCACATCTGGAATTTCGAGCGCCGGCCAATCGGCGAAGGCCGCCACGAAGTGCCTGACGCTTCTTGCCTCGCGGCAAAAATCTATCTCCTTCAGGAGGTTTGTCCATATCTCCGTGATGATGCGCAGCGGCTGGTAGTGGCGCAGGCGCGGCATGATCACCGTAGCCACGCGCGCCAGCCAGAAGAGTGAACGCATGTCCTGATTGACCTGGCGTTTCAGGCCAGGCCGGCGAACCTTGACGATGACGCTTCGTCCGTCGTGCAAGTGTGCGGCGTGCACCTGCGCGACGGACGCCGCTGCAAGTGGCGTTTCCTCGAAGTCCGCAAACAACTCCGCTAGGGATTTGCCGAGGCCGTGCTCGATTTCTAGCACGGCGACGAGAGGAGAATGCCCTGATGATCACTGCATTGCTGCGTCCGGCCACGCTTGCCACTTTTGTCGCTGTCGCCAGCACCGTCGGCGCCGCCGCACAAACGACCGCGGTCGATCCGCATCATCCCAATCCGACGCTCGCCTGGGCGACGCCACCTTCCGGAATTCAAGGAATGTCATGGCAAGGCAGGCAGCGGAAGGCCCAAAAACATGGATCCGACGGCGTGGCCCACAGACTTTGATCCTGATCAAAGAACTCTGTCATTGTTCGCCTAGAATTCAATCGTTCTGGATCAGCGCAGTTGCTGGATGTCACAAGAGCGCTTGGCTCGTCCAAGTTAGACGGGGCAGTCGGCGGGAGGAGGTTGTTAACATGTCCGTCAGATTTCTCACCGCGTTTCTCAAATCCTCCGGCGAAAACGGCATCGTGATGCTCGAAAGCGGGGGCGAACAAAAGACGGTGCTGGTCGATCGAAAGGCTCTGATGGCGCTTGGATCGCCGCCACGCGCGGATGAAACACGTCTCCAGGAAAACGTGCAGACATTGTGCGATATCGCGGAGGCGAAGCTTCTGCACCCGGTCGCTATGGGGCGGTCCATCCGGATTAGTGAGGCCGACGTGACTGATTGGAAGCGGCGGCACCATTTGCGCTGACATCCCAACGCCTATCTTTCGCAGATGTTATGGGCGCATGTCTGCCCGTGCCAACAGGACGGCGAGACGGTGCCCGAGGAAGTCCAAATATTCATACCTCTGGCCGTTGCCGCCTATGGCGGAATTCGGCACGACCTATCGCAGCCGCCTCACCCCCGCGATTGATTTCGCTTGAGGGGGGACTTGACCCCGGCGTTGTACAGGCGTCCGCGCAAATCTCGACGAACTATTTTGCGAGAGGGCTGTCGAGACATGCGGTGGGTTCAAGCCGGTTCCCGATCGCGACTTTCCATACGCGAGGTCATATGAGGCTAGGTTTGGGACCACTCCGATCATTCGGACCGCCCATTCAGGCGCAGATGCGTTGGCTGCGATGGCGGAGAAGAAATCTTCACAGTTCGTCAATGTGACATGAGGACAGGTAAAAGAGGTACGTGCAAGACGCCATCGGTTGCTCCTCCAAGGACAAAATCTCGCAACCTCGAGTGCCCAAATCCTCCCATCACCAGAATATCGGCGCCAAGTTCCAACGCGGCCTGCTGAATGCTGAGGCCGATGGATGACGAGGTGAACCGAGCTACCGTGGCGCTGGCATTGACACCGCCCGAAACCAAGATCTCAGCAAGATGTGCCCCGGTCGTCTCCGGCAGCGGCTTTTCGCCCGTCAGAGACAACACCGAGACACGCCGGGCCATGCGAATGAGCGGCCTTGCATCGTTGACCGCCCGAGCGGCTGCTCGGCTTCCGTCCCAGGCAATAACCAAATGGTCGATTGGGCCTGCAAGGGTCTTGTTGGGAAAGATGATGGCCGGCCGGCCGGAGCCGAATATCACTGCTTCGGCAATGGTACGGGTATCCGGAACGTCCGGGATACATTCGAGAATAGTCAGATCGAAAAACCGTGCTTCGGCGGCCGCCGTCTCGTGCAATAGAGGCAAGCTGATTTTGACTGTTCGGCAAAATAATCCGATCTTGGCATTCGCTCCGAGATTGGTCGCCGCTTCAACCAGTTTTGCGGCGCGATTTGCGCTCAAAGCTTCGGCCTGCTCGATCATCTTCGGGGTATCCAGCAGCAACGACGACCATTCCTTGGGAATGTGCGGGATCACGACTCTTAATGCGCATACGTGAAGATTTGCGCCACAGTACCCCGCAAAGGCTACAGCGTTGGAAATGATCAATTCAGAACTTGAATAGGGATAGGTCGCTAGCGGAAGAAAATACTGTGCCTTCATGTCCTACTGCACCTCTCGGAGACCGCAACTATTATAATTATCTATCTGTTTTGGCAGCTCGGCATTGATGTAACGCAATTGCGCGAATGCCGAAGAAGCCGACAGGAAGTTCGCACAGGCTGCCTTTTGACTGGAAGTCTTCGTAAGTTGATCGTAGTCAAATCCTTGATGGCCGAGGTCCAGTATTGAATTCGGGAGGACGAGCCTTTGACAATGGGAGCGCGAAGTGAATCAACCACGGCCGAAACCGCGGGGATGCAGCCCAGACTCGCACGCACGCCAAGCTTGGCGCACGCCGTGCTCGTGATCGACATTATGCTCTTCTGTTAATCTCGCACTCATCACGTCAAATCGGTTTTGTCTTGGAGACACTCATGGGCAGACTGCATTCCGAACATCACCTGATCTCCCGCATCGGCTGGCTCCGGGCAGCCGTCCTCGGCGCAAACGACGGAATCGTCTCGACGGCGAGCCTGATCATGGGCGTCGCCACCGCGTCGGCGGAACCGTCACAGATCCTGGTGGCGGGCGTCGCGGGTCTGGCCGCGGGCGCGATGTCGATGGCGGCCGGCGAATATGTGTCGGTGAGTTCGCAGGCGGATACTGAGGAAGCCGATCTTGCGCGGGAGCGGATGGAGTTGGAGACGCAGCCCGAAGCGGAGCTCGAGGAACTGACGCAAATCTATGTCAAACGCGGTCTCACCCAAGAGCTGGCCAGGCAAGTCGCGACCCAACTGACCCGTGATGATGCTCTCGACGCGCATTCGCGCGATGAACTCGGTATTGTTGATCACACGGCGGCCCGGCCCGTTCAGGCAGCGCTGACGTCGGCTGCCACGTTCGCCGTAGGGGCCGCATTGCCCCTTCTTACGGTCGTCCTTTCACCCACCTCGATGCTCATCTACACCGTTGCAGCCGCTTCTTTGGCCTTCCTCGCGCTGCTGGGCGCAATCGGTGCGAAAGCGGGCGGCGCGAACGTCTGGCGAGCCACCACCCGGGTCACTTTCTGGGGTGCCTTCGCCATGGCATTGACGGCTGGAATCGGTGCGCTGGTTGGCACTGCGGTCTGAGAGGCGGCCTCAACCCACTCTACCTTTCTACACGCCTGGCTTGTCGGACGAAGTGAGCTTCTTCCGATGCTGCGGTTCGCGTCGCGCAATGAACGAGAAGCCGATCCAAGTTCTCTGGTCGGCGCAGGCTGTTTGGATCCACAATCAGAACGGCTTGGGAAGCCGGCTCTCGCAATATCCGATGTCAAACCTCCGCCACCGCGTCGGCGAGCATCGAGCGGACCTTGCCTGCCAGAAGGCTCAGCCTTTCATTGTCGATCGAATGCATCGACGCGACCGGATCGATGGCGCTCACCACGACCTCGCCGCCACCGACGTCGCGCACGATGACATTGCACGGCAGCATGGCTCCGATCTTCGGCTCCAGTTTCATCGCCTCGAACGCCATGTGCGGATTGCAGGCTCCGAGGATGAGGTAGTCGTCGATGTCGACCTCGATCTTCTTCTTCATGGTTGCCTTGACATCGATCTCCGTCAGAACACCGAAACCGTGCCTTGAAAGAGCGGATTTCGTCCTGCGGACGGCATCGTCGAAACTGGTTGCCGACAAGGTTCTATCCAGCGTGTAGGTCATACGATATCTCCTTTGGCAGTTGGACGTCTCAACATAGACTTTCCGCATCTCTCCTTGAGCCGTTATCATCGCCGAGCATGGAACTGTTTTTTAGGATACGATGAATGCCGGGTTCAAACGTTGCGATGGATCAAACCACAAGCCGCAATGCCGATGAAATGCTGAGGATCGAGCCGCCCGACCCGAGAGCAAGGGTTCTTTCAGTACGATTGGCTCATTTCAGGGCTCATAACCGTTGAGCTTTTGAGCTGGCTGTTTCGCGGCGCCGATCAGCGCGCAAACAGGCCGCATCCGATCCCTTTCGACTGGTCGTGCTCGATGAAGAGAACCGGCAGCCCAAACGTTTCGGCGAGCGCAAGACCACGTGCTTCGCCGAGAACCATCATCGCCGTCGCCCAGGCGTCGGCGCTCATACAATCGCAGGCGATCACGGTAGCGGACGCGGGCGGATGCCTGAGCGGCATGCCGAGGTGCGGGTCTATGGTGTGCGACAGACGGCGGCCGCCGACATCGATCCAGTGCCGATAGTCGCCTGACGTCGCAACGGCGGCATCTTCTAGCACGAGGACGGAATGCGCGGCACGCGTTTCCACGTTTGGCATTTCGACGGCGACGGTCCAGCCGCGACCGTCGGGCTGTGTGCCAAGCGCTCGCAGTTCGCCGTCGATGGCGAACAGGCCGGCTTCGATACCGAGCTGGCGCGCAGCCCGGGTCAGTTGATCGACGCCATAACCCTTAGCGATGCCATTGAGATCGAAGCACATCTCTGAGTGCTTGCGGGCGCGTCCGGCGGCCTTGTCTAGCTCCAGAACATCATAGGCGGGGCTGCGTCTCGCTAGACGGGCGGTCTTGATCCGGCCCTCGCTTGCGTCCGCCGGGCCGAAACCCCAGGCGGAGACGGCGTCACCCATGCCGATATCGAAAGCGCCGCCCGAGGCCTGGCCGATTTTAAGACCCGTTCCCAGCACAGTAAGCAGGCTGTCGGGCAGAGAAACCCATTCACCGGGCTTTGCGGCACTCAAGCGGCTAAGGTCGCTTTCAGGCCGCCAGGTGGACATTTGTTCGTCGACTTCCGTCACGGCGTCGGCCATCGCCTTGCGGGCGCGGTGGACATCGAAATCCGATGGCATGTGAAAGAGGGCTGACCAGCGCGTGCCCATAGTCGGACCGTTCATCGCGTAGCGCGTCATGTCAGTACACGTCCTCGGCATAGCGACCATTGGCTTTCAGGACCGCGAGGTTGAAACCCTGTGGCGCGAGAATGTCGGCGAGCACGGTTGCAACAGCCGCCGCCATGTCCCGACTCCCGCAGATGAGAACCTGACCGCCCGCAGCGATAAGCTTGCCGATTCGCTCGGCATCCTTGCACAGGATATCCTGCACATAGACCGGGTTGGCGGTTCGCGAGAAAGCGGTCGAGACCGAGGTCAGCCGGCCGTCCTTGTTCCAGTTGGAAAGTTCCTCCGCGTAGAGCGCATCGCTAGCTGGATGGCGGGTTCCGAAATAGAGATGCATGGGACGGCATCCCCGGTTTCCGCGGGCAAAGCCGGCTAGCGGACCGATCCCCGCGCCAGCGCCGATGAGGATGACGGGCTTGCGTCCGCGCGCCGGACGGAACGCCGGGTTTGGACGCACGAAGGCCGCAATAGTCTCGCCCGGTTCCAGCGCGGTGAGTTGGTTGGAGCAAAGCCCTCCGACTTGCTTGCGGACACAGATTTCGAGAAAGCCATCTTTCATACCGGAAGCAAGCGAGTAGAATCGCGGCAGATCCGAGCCTTGTGGCACGATGCCGATCAGGTCTCCGGCCTCAAACCGCGAGAAGCCCTTGCCCGTTAGACGCTGCCAAAGCGATATCTTCGGAAGGGCAAAGCGCAGGATGGCGGTTGTCGCCTGTACGCTTGCTCCATAATCGCGGCGAGATATGACCGGCAATCTCCAGGTCTTCGGAGCGGTCGGTTGGTGGTTCAGCTCGAAAACGAGGCCAAGCGTTTCAGCCAGGCGCCGCCCCCAACGGGCGAAATCCTGTGGCGATTGTCGATCTACCGTGTCGAAGGGGCTAAGGACGGCCCAGCCCTTGTCCTCAGCGATCCTCGCGATCTCGGTGGCGAAACCGCAGAAGGCCGGGAAGCTGCGATCGCCGAAACCGAGCACGGCGAGCGGCAGGCCGGGCATTGCCGGCACACGCTCGAAGCGTTCGACGAATTCCTTGGAGGCTGCAGGCGCCGTGCCATCGCCATAGGTGGCGGCGAACAGAATGACACGCCGCGCCTTTGGCCAGTGGGCCGGCTCGAAATTGGACATCGGGCCGACATGAACGCAAAGACCCTGTGCGGAAAGAGCAGTCTGCAGCGTATTGGCGAAGCCCCAGGTCGTTCCGTTCTCACTGCCGACTAGCAGGATCGTATCGGCCTCGTCGGCGGCAACCGAGGCTGCCTTGGGGTTGCGGCGCCCCCTCAGCCAGACAATCATGCCAGTCCAGCCAAGGACGGGTACCGCAAGCGCAGAGAACCCGAGGACGAGCCCAAGCCACGCCACGCCGCGCCCGGTGTGCAGCATGGTCATGAGGCGTGTGACCTTGTCGACCCAGCCGGCGTCAGACCAAGCCAGCAGCGCACCGTTGCCCTGGTCGATGTAAGCTTCTCCTCCTGTTTTCTTGAGTGTGAAAACGTCCGTTGAGTCGCCGGTGGCAGGGAAGTTAAGCGAGAGCAGGTCATCGACCATAGTCTCTTGAAGCAGGGCGACAGAGGTAAGGGCCACGCCGGTCTTGCCGCTGACGTTGGCCGGGAAGGCCGGCGCATTCGCGCCTTCCGGCAATAGCCCGAAAACAGCAGCCGTCATCCAGAACGCGGTGAGCGCGGAGAGGAAGAGGCCGGGCAGGGCAAGGCGTGAGACGACGGCGTGTAAGCGTCCATCGCCGTAGCCGCGAACGGATGTCAGGACGGACCGCCAGCCGCCGGCGCGCCGCGCCATCAGGAATAGCCCGGAGATTGCAAGGGCAAGCACAACCGCTGCACTGCCAGCAGTTATGAAGCGTCCGGGATCGTCCAAGAAAAGCGAACGATGAAGATTGGTCAACCAACGCTCCAGCTCCGAGGTGCCGGCGCTGCCGACCGGCTGGCCAGTGGCAGGGTCGATGACAGCGGAGGCGGGTTGGTCGCCTTCGTAGTAATAGGCGGTGATCCGCCCAGACGGCGCGCGCCTGATCTGTTCGACCGTAGGTTCTGACGCCTGGACTCGCGTGGCGAGTTCCGCGACGCTGATACGCTGCGCCGCAGGTGTGGTGAGCGCCTCTGCGGCTGGGAAGATCGAGAGTGCGGCGCCGCTCAGCGCGACGACGGTGAGAAGGACGGTAGCGATCAGTCCGAAGCAGCGGTGGAGCGAGCGACTCATGACAGGTGTCCCTTCTCCTCAACGCACGTAGGTGAAGGCGGCGATGTAGCGCGTACCTTTCACGTTCTGGCCCGAGCCGCCCGACGTCAGCGGCACCACGATCTCATTCGGACTGTCGCGCATGTCCTCCACGGCGGAATCGATGTGAAGCTGATAGCCGGCATCGAACAGCGTATCGGCAAGGTCGACCGTGACCTTAAGCGAACGACCCGCCCCAACGCTGGCGCCCGTAATGCCGTTGATCTCGCCGATGTCACCGCCGGTGGCACGGTACCAGCCGCCGAGATGCTCGTAGTATCTAGTCTTGCCGCCCGCCATCCAGAGACTGCCGACATACTTGCCTTGCGCATCGGTGACGTAATAGGCAACGTAGGCGCCATCACCGCCGTAGCTGCGCATGTTGGTGGTGAAGGTCACCTCGCGGGCCATGGCAAGGCCGGGAACGGTAAGGGCCGTAGTGACAGCAAGCAGGGCAATGAAGGACTTCATTCTCATTTATCGTCTCCTTGGTCGGACTTGGCGGTTCAGTTCGTCTGGGCGCGCGGCTTGGAGCCAGGCGTGAACAGGCCGTTGCTTGGCGGGGTGGCGTTCTGCTGCTGCAAGACGCCGCCTCGACCGCAGGAATTTTCATCCTCGTCTTCGCAGTCGTCGGCGGCGTAGCGGCCATTGTCGTCATGACGGAGGCGATGTTCCTGGTGATCATCGTCCTCGTTCTCTTGATACCCGGCCAATATGGCCCCAGTGGTCTTCGCTGCGGGGAACGGCATCGCGAGACTGCCCAGGGGGGCGAGAAAGCCTATGCCGGCGCACGCGGCCAGAAGAAGTTTGCGGTATGTCATAAGTGATCTCCAGTTGGGCATCTGACGGGGATTTCGGGCTGATCAATTGCGTCCTAAGCTGACCGCCACCTGACAATTGGCGCGACAGCGCTTCAGGTTCCCGTAAGCTGGCGGGTGGACTACGGGGCCAAAGAGAGGCAGAGAGGAAAGATTGCGATGCGGGTTCTGCTGATCGAGGACGATACGGCGCTTGGTGCGGCCATTCGCGACCAGATCGCCGCCGATGGGCATTCCGTCGATTGGGTCAACCGGCTCGACCAGGCAGGCGATGCGATCGTTGCGGCTGCCTATGATCTGGTGCTGCTCGATCTGATGCTGCCCGATGGGCTCGGCGTTCCCTTCCTGAAGGGATTGCGCGGGCGGGGCGACGTGACGCCGGTTATGATCCTGACAGCGCTCGATCAGGTCTCTGACCGTATTGCCGGACTGAACGCCGGCGCTGATGATTACATGGTGAAGCCCTTCGACCTTGCAGAACTATCGGCCCGCATCGGATCGGTGGCGCGCCGTTATGCCGGCAACCCAAATCCGAACATCACGCTCGGTCCGCTCGCCATCGATCTCGCGGCCAGAAGCGTCGCGTTGAATGGCAAGCCCGTTGCTCTTACGGCGCGAGAATGGGTCCTGTTTGAGGCCTTTCTGCAACGTCCCTCCCAGCTCCTATCAAAGGCACAGCTCGAGGAGCGGCTCTATTCCTTCGATACGGAAATCGACAGCAACGCCATCGAGGTCCATGTCAGCCGGTTGCGCAAGAAACTCGGCGCTCATGTGATCGAGACCGAGCGCGGCCTCGGTTATCGGCTGGGGCAACCGTGAAGATCGGCGCTTCGCTTCAGACGCGCCTGGCACTTGCCATCGGGCTTTCAGTGACGCTTCTGTGGTTGGCGGCGGCGGCGCTCACGGCGCACCGCCTTGGCGGGGAAATGCAAGAGGTGTTCGACGACGGGCTGAAGGCCACGGCGCTGCGCGTTTTGCCGATTGCCCGGCACGACTTGCGTGAAGGCGACGAACGTGGCGATCCTGTAGAACATGATGGTAACGAGGAAGGCGACCATGGCGAGAGGCGCATCGGCCGCGAGGCGCGGTATGGCGAGGACGTAACTTTTGTCGTGCGTGACCGCAACGGGAGGGTTCTTCTCGCCTCCGCAGGCGCGGATGCCTCCATCTTTCCGCCGTTTGTCAAGCCTGGTTTTCTGCGCACCGAAACGCACCAACTCTATTACGATGCTAGCGTCGATGGCGGCCTGACGATTGCCGTTGCCGAACCGCTGGATCGTCGCACGGAGCTTTCCCGCAAGATGCTGCTGGGGCTTCTGCTGCCGTTGATCGTGATGATCCCATTCAGTCTTCTCGCAATCGTTCTGGCGGTGCGCCGTTCCTTGCGCCCTGTACGCTTGCTTCGACAAGAGCTTGCCCGCCGCGGTGCGCAGGACCTGTCGCCCCTACCAGATGGCGGTCTGCCGAGCGAGCTTCGCCCGATCTCGGCAGGCGTCAATCAATTGCTGGACCGTCTGACGGCGGCGTTCAATGCCGAGCGCGCCTTTGCAGCGAACGCGGCGCACGAGCTGCGCACGCCGGTTGCAGGCGCGATCGCGCAGGCTCAGCGCATTCGGACTGAAACCGGCGAGGAATTAACGGGCCAGCGGGCAACAGAGATAGAGACCACGCTGAAGCGACTGATGCGCACGTCGGAAAAGTTGATGCAACTCGCCCGCGCCGAAGGAGGACGGCTGCAAACAGACGAGCCCTCCGATCTGAGACCTGTCCTGGAGATGATCGTCGAGGGTTTCACGCGGACTGGAGAGGGACGGATCCTGCTGACCCTTCCGGAAGAACCGGTTCTTTCCAGGTTAGACCCCGACGCCGTTGGCATTCTGTTTCGAAACCTGATTGAAAATGCGCTGAAACACGGGGCTCAGAATGGTTTAGTCGAGGTCGCGTTGCAGACAGACGGCTTACTTTGCGTCGCCAATGACGGCGCGGTCCTGTCCGCCGATGCCACGGAGAGGCTGGGGAAGCGGTTCGCGCGCGGTGGGGGAAAGGTCGGCGGTAGCGGCTTGGGATTCTCCATCGTAAAGGCAATCGCCGACCGCACAGGCATGAGTTTGAAAGTCGTTTCCCCGAGGCCGCTCAAGCATGAAGGCGTACAGATCCAGGTAACGCTGCCTCTCGCCTGACTTTCGCGGGAACCGACAAAAAGAGACGAACAAAGGAGCTGCCGATCCCTGATCGAGTTTTGACCTCCGGGATTGAGCGCCTGAACTAGCGGCGCTAAGCGCTCTGTCGAGGTGTGGCCAAGAAATCGCCGAAGATTATTTCTCCTTACGACTGCAGACATGCGACGGCATCTGCGACGTGGACGATTTTCCCGAGTATGATATCCGTTAACACGTTTCTATGATCGCATTCTAGCTCAGGCTGAACATCGTGATGCCCACGGCCGCCATGCAGCTGGTGGCCAACCATCCCATTACGGGCAGTCCAAATGAGGCGACGAACTGCCCCGTTTCGTCCTTCCGGAAAACCGTGATCATCATTGCCGCTCGGAGATCGCGCCTTTGAGGACAGCGTTCCAGAAACGGCACCCGTATGATGCTGGCTGGGTCTTGCGTTTGCAAAGTTGCTGAATCGACTGGCTTCGGATCCACGTCTGAAGCTCAATCCGAATTAGCCTGTCTCGACCGTCTCTCCGAGCCGCCCAGCCCCTGCGAGTCGGGCGTCTGAGCCAGGTTCAAATCCTCCGGAAAAACATAGATCCTCTCGAGCATTCGGTCGCGCAGATCCAGTTCGCTGAGGAGGGCTGGGCGACGATCGTCAGGCAGAACCTGTGATGCAAATTCGATCACCGCGCGAAATCGACGGGCGATCTGGAAGTTTTCAGCGCCGTAGAGGCCGATCTCGCTGAAGGTTAACTGCACGAAATCCTCCCAGTTCGTCGTTCTGCAGATCAGCCGCAACTTGCCGGACTTGCTCCTCATCTCATCGCCGAGCAGGTGCCTTCCACTGACGAAGCATAGGAGACGTTGAAGCTGGTCGATCGCAAGGACGGCTGTCGTTGCCTTCGGCGACCATCCGCATCACATCGCTGTAAGGGATATGTGCGATGTCGCGCGAGGCCGCCAGCCAGAATGCGACCGATCCCCCCGATCGCCAGAGCTGTGACCAGATGTCCGATCCGTATGACCCTCTCGCGTTTCATCGCGATTCCGCCTAGCTGATTCCTCACGGCCTCTTTGCATATCCGCTCCATGAATTCCTTGATCTTGGTCAAGGTAGGGCCGCCTTGCGAGCAATTGGCGATAGGTGACGACCGCAGTTTCCTCGCCGAATATTGACACGGATCAAAGACGGGCGAGCGACCGGCCGTAGTATTTATGCGAGGAGGAAGTGTGTCATGTTTGCAAAGATTCTCGTTCCAACGGATGGATCCAGACTTGCGGTCACGGCCGCGGAGAACGCGGTGGCGTTTGCCAGAGACGCGAACGCATCGGTCGTATTCGTCTGCGTCATCGAACCATTTCGCATCTTCACAACGGACAGCGATAAGCTGGCGGCCAGCCGGGAAGACTACGATCGGTTGTCGGATGAACAAGCCGTTCAATTCCTAGACGAGGTCGAGTTGCGCGCTCGTCATCAGGGAGTTACCTGCTATACTGTCAAGCTCCGGAGCGATGAGGTGCACCAAGCCATCATCGAGACAGCCGATCTTCATGGATGCGATCTGATCGCAATGGCATCGCATGGCCGCGGAGGTGTCGCTGCGTTGATCCTTGGCAGCGTTACGAACAAAGTCCTCAGTCATTCGCGTATCCCCGTGCTTGTATATCGATGAAGGGATCGGGGATTTTATCCGCTAACGGGAGAACCGAAATGATCCAAAACACCGACAAGATCTATCCCATTCCCTCGAATCTCCCGGCTGTTGCAGCGGCGGAGAAGTTTCTGGAAGCAGGTGTAGGCTTTCAGATCCAGGCCTTGAGCACTGCCTCGCGCCTCCAGATCGAGTCCTTTAGTTTTCTGATGCGCCGTTACCAGCAGCATGTGAGGCTCGTTGGTGATCTTGTTGGCAGTGCAGGAAGAAACGACGCGCTCGATGTCATCGGCGATTTCGTTCGAGTTGCTAAAACCGATTACGCTAGCGAAATCAGCAATATGCTCATGATTGGTTCGAAGCTGGCCTCGGAGGCAGCACATCGCATAGAGGAGGAAGCCGCTTCGGGATTGGAAGACATGGCCGCTCGAACTGTCGCCTAGCCTTCCTTTCCTCCTCCCTGGCGACAATGTCAGGAGGCCCATGCAACGATATCGCAGACCTAATTCGCCTGCATGTTTGCCTGACTGGCATTTGCCGTGCTCGCGTCACGGATAAGCTCGTATTTCACCTGGGTTACCTTCAAGTCGCGATACCAGTCGACGAGCGCTCCCCAGGGGTCCGACACTTTGTTGAGGCCCGCAATGAAGGCGACGACAGTCCCAATCTCGATCTTGCCCGTTATGACATAATAGCCCCCAAGCGCGAATATTCCGGCAAAACCGAGCTGAAACATCAGGTTCATCAGGAAGTTGAGCGCGTACTTGAGCTTGTAGATGCTCATGTTGGTCGAAAATAGTCGTTGGACGCGGGCTGCCTGGTGCTTCGGCGAGTTCGGCGAAGTATGGTCGACCATCTCCTCACTGAGGTGTCGCATGACGGTGATCTTCGTCTTGACCCGCTGATTGATTAGCCCTTGGAGAACAGGAACCAGGACGGACTGCGGGACGAATACGGCGATGACGGCTAGAGCAAGGAGCGGCTGAAGGTAGATCATGTAGCTACCGACTGCCAAAAGGATGCCCGCCTGTAGGATTGGCTCCGAGATGCTGGTGCCGACAAACCCACCCACAGGTTCCGCCTCCGCGAGCACGATCGACATTTCGACGCCTTCGGCCAAGGTGGTAAGATCATCGGGATGGCGTTCTCTCGTATCGATGACCGCCATGCGAAGCCAACGAATGGAAACTTCTCCGATCCAGCCGCGGTAGACGTTCAAAACAAGCTTGATCCCACCTTCGCTCAGGACGAGCGCCAGGTAGGCGAGCACGAGTACGAGGATCGTGTTCAGAGTCGCTCCCTGTGTCGCGCCGTTTACGATGCGTCGTTGAACCTCGAGCGGCAGAATTCCCACGGCGAACAAGAGAACCGACAGCAAAACCAACATTGCCTGATGGCCCCGTCCCATCATCGAGATGAACCCGGAAAGCCTCCGCGGCATGGCGTCTTCCTTGCGAGATAGCATATTCGCCTCCGTGTCTGCCTGTGCGGGCGCCTCGTGTCGTCTCCCCTCAAATCCAATCGAGCGTCCTCCTGAGGGGACATTCAGCCAGATCCGGGCCCTCGCTTCATTGACTCACCGCAATTTCGCTGGCGGTCGGTAGGGCACGCGGAGATCGAGCACCTATTCCTACAAGCCCCATCATCGGACAAACCAGTCCTTCGCCAGTGTGCGAGGATTGCATAGAGAAAGAGGATTGCCGCCAGCATTGGCCAGTACAGAAGAGGCAGGGACACGAAGCCCAGCGCGCTTCCGACGCCAGTAAAGGGTAGGAAAACGCGGACGCCCGCGATGAGGAGGCTCGTTGTCACCAGGGCCGGGTTGGCGGAGCTTTCGACGAACGGAATGCGGGAAGTCCGTATGATATGTATGACCAGAGTCTGCGTCAGCAGCGACTCCACGAACCATCCCGTTTGGAATAGGGCAGGGTTCGTCCACGCCTTGAACACTAAGCGGGGATGCCGTTCGGGCAATCGAAGATCTCCGCATGCTCGGCATAAAGCATATTTCGCTCGCAAGCGGCGATCGGCTCGAGGTCGCTAAGGTAATCGCTGACCGTCTTGGAATGGACACCGTCTAGGCAGATCTCAGTGCGGCAGACAAGGTAGAAGTCCTTTTAAGGACGAAGACGCTGGGCAACGTGATGATGGTGGGCGACGGCGTCAATGACGCTCCGGCACTGGCCGCAGCGGACGTCGGACTATCGGTCGCCCGCGGCAAGCTGGCCGCCGCGGCTGAGGCTGCGGACCTCGTGCTGCTCAAGAGCGGGTTGAGCGGCATAGTGGCCGCGTTGGGGGTCGCCCGTCGGTCGTGGCGAATTGCACTCCAAAGCGTGGCAGTTGGTATTGGTCTGTCTGCGGTCGCGATGGCATTCGCCGGAGTCGGACTTCTCCCGCCGGTCCAGGGCGCTCTGATCCGGGAGGCGATCGATGTCGCGGTCGTCGTGAACGCCCTTCGAGCGCTAGCTTAGTGGGATAGCAGGGCCGGAATGCGGAGATTGTCGAGTAAGGTGCGCGTCACACCGCCGACCAGGGCCTCGCGCAGCTTGGTGTGCCCATAGGCACCAGCGATAAGAAGGTCGGCATGGCCCTCTATGGCGTTGTCCTGGATGATGGTGGTGACGTCTTCTGCGTCGCTGTGCACGACAGCTAACGCGACTTCGAGCCCTGAATGCTTCAGTGCTTCGGTATAGCGATCAAGAAAACCCTCACTCCGCCGAGCCGCGGCGCCCACACATATTACTGTCGCTTTCGTCGCCGATTGGATCATAGGGAACGCGTTGGCGACGGCGCGGGCCGCCGTTGCACTCCCATCCCATGCGATCGCAATATTGTCGATGCGGCCATAGAAATCGGCCGACGGCAGGAGAAGCAGCGGGCGACCGCTGTCAAAGACGAGGCTTTCTACAATCGGCCTCGCCAGCTCGGTGTTTTCCAGGATCGTAACGTCGTAGGCGCGAGCAAGTTCGGCCAGCCGGATTGTCGCCGACATCGCCTCGGCCTCAGTGGGAACAAGCCTCACGTCGAGGCCAACCCGTTCGGCCCCCTCCCGCAAATGCCTGACGAGCTGAGCTGCGACATCCCTATCAAAGCGGTCTGCCTGGAACTCGTCATCGTCTGAATATGCTTCGGCGGCTTCGTCGCCATGGCGCCGCGCGGCAGCAAGGCTGGCGACAAGATGGGCACCCTGATGCAACGAAAACTGAATAGCGTTCTCGATGATCGCAAACGAACTCGCTTCCGGACGCGTGGTCAATGGCAGATGAAACTGTGGCTTCATGGCGTCCTCCCAAGACATTACATGGTCCATTGCTTCTAGCGTCCGGGCCGACCGGCAGGGCCGCTAGACGTTTCCACTACCGCGACAGGAAAAGCGGAACCCGGCTGTCCTTCAGCATCGAACGGGTGACGCCTCCAAACAGGCGTTGCTGTATCCGCGGGTGATTGTAGGCACCCATGACCACCATGTCGGCTGCCACGTCCGTGGCATGTTGGCGCAAGGTTTCGTCCACGCGGCGTCCACCGCTGGCAACTCGATCGACCTCGACCTTCACGCCGTGACGGGTGAGGAACATGGCGATGTCGGATCCGGGCTCTTCGCCATTCTCCCAGCTTCTCGCGACCGGGTCTACGATCGTGATGTGAACGGCACCACAGCCCTTCAGGAATTCCAGCGACTGGCGGGTGGCACGCGCTGCCTCGTCGCTCGAATCCCAAGCGAGCAGGATCGACTTTGGAAACGAGCTGACAGCCTGCGTACGTGGGTTGATCAGGATCGGCGTCGGAGACTCGAACAGGGCACCGTCGACGATACGTCTCTGAAGATCCTCGTTGCCGGCAGCTTGGGCTCCCACGAGAACGAGATCGGCGTACAGCGCATGCTGAGCGATGTCTCCTTCCGCCCACGCAAACTCTGTGTAGACCTCCTGGACGTCGAAGGACAGCTCCGTCCTTTCCAGGATCTCCTGTACCGCTTTCGTTTCCGCGGCGAGCCGGTCTATTTCCTGCTGTTGGCCTTCGAGCCACGCTGTTGAGATTGCTTCGTAGGTGGCGATCGCCGGAACGGCCCCCATGCAGATCACAAGGGCGGTCATATGGGCGCCCTGTGTTTTGCAAAATTCCATTGCCGACTTGAGGTCCTGGTCCCAGCGGTCGACGTCGAAGACGCACATGACGGTTTTGATACTCATTGCACTGCCTCCTTCTTGATAGCTGCAATCATATCGCTTTCCTGGAAGGCTTCTTTGATGCTCGTCAAAATCGATTGCTGAGCTCAGGGAACCGCTGGACGACTTCTGCGTTCAAACGTCCAATCGAAACGCAGTACCGGCAGCCTGCAATGCGACAAACATTCGGTCCTTTCGCTCACGGCTGGCTGCTTCTGCAGATGCGGTATCGGGCCTTTCGCGGCAAGCGGCATCGCGTAAAGGACCTATGCGAATCCTACAGCGAGGTGGTTCTTTATCTCGAATGGTTGCGGACGTCGGGAGATAAAAAGCTGCTCGGCGAGTACGGTCAGCTATGTGCCGACCTCGAGCAGGACGTATATTGGTTTCTCGGATTCTACGATGCGCATCCCGAGGCGGGTACGGGATAGCCGGCAAGCCGCGGGTTAACCCCGGTCGACTCTCGATTTGGTGGGCGTGCGCCGGTCGGGCGCTAAAAGACGTCCATTCCGCCAAGCCCGACGAACTCCGTCCTGAATCCCTGGGTGCGAGCTTGCTTCAACAGACGGTCGGCGCTCATCATGTCTAGCAGCATGCTTCCGGAGAAGCAGGAACGAAGAGGACAGCAGAGCTCCCTTGTCGCCCAGTCGAGAGCCCGCGGTGAGATCATCGTGACGACCCAATGGTCGTCGTCCGCCCGCTCGAGCAGGATGTCGCCTTCGTTCTTTCTGGCAGGAGGGGCGGATGTGCACGCGGCGAAAGCCGATGCGTCCTTGTCCTTGGCGGCGGTCACCATCTGGTTCATCCTGCTATCCTCCTGTTGCTGCGGCCACCACGACGTGGGAACCGACTTAAGCTTATCCGGAGACGGGGTCAGGGTTGTTGATCCAGGTCAAGGCGGCAAGCTTTGGCTTTCGGATTGATCGAAATGATCCATCGGGTGTCGACAAGGAGAAAGAGATGAGGGCGATGGTCCTGGAAAGAGTCGGCGTTCCGCTGCGTCTTATGGAGACGCCGGATCCGTGTCCTTCCGCGGGTCAGGCTGTGATAGCGGTGGAAGCCTGCGGGGTTTGCCGCACGGACCTTCACGTCTTCGATGGCGATCTTCCAAATCCGAAGCTGCCTTTGGTGCTTGGACACGAGATCGTTGGTCGCGTGGTCGCCGTTGGCCCCGGTGTCTCGAAAAACCTTGAGGGATGGAGGGTGGGCGTGCCATGGCTCGGACACACGTGCGGATGTTGCTCATTCTGTCTCTCTGGAACCGAAAACCTTTGCGACGCACCCGGCTTTACCGGCTATACGCTCGACGGCGGATTTGCGACGCATGTCGTGGCCGACGCGAACTATGCGTTCACTTTACCAGAGGGCTTAGACCCTGTCGCAACCGCGCCTCTCCTTTGCGCGGGTCTGATCGGATGGCGATCATTGAAAATGGCTGGACAAGGCAAGGCGATCGGCCTCTATGGCTTCGGTGCAGCGGCGCACATTCTCGCGCAAGTGTGCCAGTGGCGAAAGCAGGAGGTCTACGCTTTTGTTCGTCCGGGGGATGAGGCGGGAAGGCGCTTCGCGCTCGAGCTGGGCGCCAGCTGGGCGGGCTTCTCGGACGAGATGCCACCTGTGCAACTGGACGCGGCTATCATATTTGCGCCAGTAGGAGAGTTGGTTCCCAAAGCTCTGGCGGCGGTCCGCAAAGGCGGCACCGTCGTTTGCGGGGGCATCCACATGAGCGACATTCCGGCCATGCCCTATCGGCTCCTGTGGGGAGAGCGTCGCATCGTATCGGTAGCCAATCTCACACGCGACGATGCTCGAGAATTCTTCGGGCTGATGGGACAGGCGAGCATCCGAACAGTCACCACCTCCTATCCACTGGAGCGTGCCAATGACGCGCTGGCCGACTTGCGGGCAGGGCGGATCAATGGGGCAGCGGTGCTCGTGCCGTGACCCAGCCGCTCGACGATGCACCGCGGCATTTGCTTTGGTTGATGCCGGGTTCCGAAGCGGAAGGGTGATGTTTCCACACTCTTGATTCATATCAAAGAAGCACGCAGCCGGCAGGTTCATTGTTCGCATGTCAAAGTGGCTGCATATGCAGCCCGGTGGAGGGCGAACTGCAGGGCATTGCGAGGGCGCGAAAGCTCAGCCAGGCGATGATGAGCAACATCCGCCAGAACCTGTTCTTCGCTCGCATACTACAACGCGGCGGGTGTGCCCGGAGCGGCAGGCGTGCTCTATCCAATCTTCGGGCTGCCTCTCGCCGATCCTCGGTCAGCGTCATCGGCTGCGGCTGCGGCTGCGGCGCGCGTCGATCGCCTAGTTGTCCCCCGGCGCGGTCGTCGGGAACCACAATAGAATTCGTTCAGTAAGAAGCCGCGGATACAGACCAGCAAAAGGAGAAACGACATGAGAACCATACGAACTGCAAATGCGGTCCTGCTGGCCGCGCTGATTGCTATAGGAGGAGCCGGCGCCGTCTACGGCCAGACGAGCGGAGCCGATCTCCATCATCCTGTGAATTTGGCGCAGGCCACCCCACAGTCTGGAATGCCGCACATGATGGGGGGTGGCATGATGGGACAGGGCCAGGGCGCTATGCCAGGCGGACCAGGCATGATGGCTGGTGGTATGATGGCCGGGAACATGATGCAGTCCGGCATGGTTGGCGGCATGCCTATGATGGGTATCCGAGGACCCATGATGAAGATTATGTTTGCGATCGCCGACACGAACGCGGATGGCGCGCTGTCCTTCGAGGAGGTGATGACGATCCACAGGCGAATCTTCGACAGCGTGGACGCCAACAAGGACGGAAAGGTCACGCCCGAAGAGATGCAGACGTTCTGGCAGCAATAGGCTTCGGAACGATGACCGGGATGATCGACGATCGCGCCATTCGGCTGGCGCGACCGCGATCCGTTGCCAAGACGACGAACGGTCATGTAACTTTCTGATCCTGGCTGCCCAGACTTTCCAGATTTCCCATTGGCGAGGTATCATTCGAAGGCGCATTGATGCTTAGACCCGCTGACATTCTAGCGGGGACAGGAGCTGGACGATGACAAGCATACGAAATTCGCAGGACGTCTGACATGGGCGCGACTTCACGCCCGAGAACAACCGGTGTGGGACAATTCCTCGATCTTCAGCAGCAGCGCGATTGGATAGCGGGGAAGATCGACTTGTTGGACGCGGGCGAGCGCCCGGAGTCCCTTGAACAGCGCTTCAAATATGTCGCTCGATTTGAGAAGCTCCTCAGTCGCCCGCAAGCGAGGCAACTGCTGGAGATTCTCGGGCTATACGGTCCAAACTGCATTCCGATCAGGCGCAAGACCGAGCGCTACTACTGGTCGGTTTCCTGTCTGCCATCCACCTCGGACAAGCCGCTCATACGAGTCAATGCGAGCTGGATGGAGCTCTTCACGCTCTATGCCCACGGTGACGATATCCGCGCCCGATTCATCGTGCATCTTTCGGATTTCACTACAGATGGTTCAGCAACACCGAGCCGGGTGGACGAACACTTTCTCGAGCAAAGTGTCGCGATGCCAGAGCACGTCAGTTACTTCTTCCCGCGTGGTGCTGATATTCTCGGCATCAATGTGCGCGGCTCTGTCTCGATCCGCAAATTTCTCAGAAGCCGCCGCGTACTGAGCGCCATTCGCACGTTCAACCTGACGCACATGAACCGGGGGCGGAACGCCTATCAGGCGAGCCATTGCTACAGTGTGGCGGATTACATGCAGGCAGTTTGAGGGGTTCACCAACGCACGCTTTCCTGGCGAACTTGCCGTCGTTGCTCCCCGAAGAGGAGGAGATGGATGCTGTTCGCTTTCGGCCGCCACCTTAGCTAACAATTATAGACCCCAGCCGCGCATCGGCGCGCGCTCCTGCGAGCAACGCCGGCGACGCTGACAGGTGTCAGCGGACGCCCGACCCTGGCCTCGGCGTTTGACACGAAGTTGAATTCGACCGGTAGGCCGCCGCCAATTTCGATGCATGAAGCGCCGGCGGCCAAAGCCAGCAATATGATTGCGATTCGCCTGAGCATGTCGTTCCTCCTTCGAGTTTGATCATTTTACGGAGAATATTTCTGGCAGTTCGTCGGTGTCGGGAAGGTCGTTCAACTTCCGCTCCTTGGCCCCATCGGGAACTTTGAAGCTGAAGTCGCCTGCTGCCCCGTCCGCTCCCGCCTTCCAGGACCTTATGTCGATCGTGTATTGCGGAAACCCCGCCACTTTCGTGCTGGTGACGACATAACGGCAAGGATACGGGCTCTGACCCTGGGCGATCCAGATTTGCCAATCCACCCCATCATCGGTGCGAAAGGCGAGGTGGTCGCATTCCTCACCCCGAATGACGCCGCTCCCGAGATCCTTCACATCGACGACATGGGGCATGAGCTCGTCGTAGGGATGAGACATCAAGATGTCCCCGGCCGGCAACGGCCTGTGGAATTTGTCCCGCAATGCGTCGATGAGGTGATCAATTGTTCCCGGCACTTCGGTCTGAGCAAAGAGGTTGGCGTCCTTGCCGAGCACCGACAGCGTTTTTCCGTCAAATACCATTTCGACATTGGCGAAGCCGCCCTGACGAGTAACGCGTATCTTGTCGGGCCTTTTGAGCGTCACGGCGCCGGAGCTCGCAAGTGCCAGCTTTTGGTGCTTCTTGGTAACGACTTCCAGGCTCGTGTCATACTCGAACGAGATTGCCTCTTGCGCCGCCATATAGTCCGACATGGTCTTCAGCAGGTCCTTCGCCTGCTTTTCATCGGCGTGGCCGGGCGTCGCGCCGGCCAGCGCCGCGAGGGCCAAGGTAACGGTAAGCAGTCTGGCATTTTGAAACGGGGATTCCGATCGATATCGCATGGGTGTTTCCTCCGCTGACACAGTAAGAATACACTCCGCGTGGCTTAAGCAACGGCGCGGGATGGAATAGCCCCTACAGCGCTCACTTGGGTCCGCTCTCGCTTGGACGGTCCGGTTGCGACTCTCGGCTCAACCTTAACCCTTCAAAATGACGGCTTGCATAAGAATTGCGATTGTCGCAAGCGGCGCGGCCAAGTTCGGCAGACCTCCGGCTTTGCCTATTGATTGGTTGTGCGCGCAATGTCACAGGTGCTCTCCCTAATATACAGCAACCTAGCGGCGCAAGGAAGCCGCCACCAAATAGGGCAAGGCGGCTTGCTTTGCCTTCGATTGCTCCCATGATGGGAGAGCGAAGGAGCAATTGTAGACGACCCACGAGATCGGAAAACCTCGTTCTCTCTCACTCATCTACACCGGCGAGAATCGCCCTTCCAGCCAGCGGGCGTGCCGCCCGCCCGCATCAGTGCTCGAGGAACACGTAGTTCATCCAACTGCTCATCCGCAGGAGAACCTTGCGGAGCAGAGCAAGGTGATGCAGGTGCTCGGTGTAGATGGCGACTTCGGCAACGACACCACCCGGGAGTTGGTACGGGGTCAAATCCTCGGTGATGTTGATCTGGGCCAAGGTCAGGCCGGGTTGAAGGCGCTCGGGCGACTGCGGGTCGATGAGGGCGCCAGTTGGCTGAAGTTGACCCTGCGCCATGACATCGATGATCTGCCCCACCTTTGCCTTGAAGATCTTGCCGGGAACTGCCTTGAAGGCGACTTCCGCTTCATCATCCGTCCGCACGCGCTGGAGGGAATTCTGGATAAATGCCGCGGCAAGTTGCCTGTCTTCGCTGTTGATGAAGACCATGACCGGCCTCAAGGGAAGCGGGTTGGCCATCATGCCCGGACGCAGAAAGAGCTGGGCCACATAGCCATCGCTCGGCGCCCGAACGGTCGTCTGGTCGAGCTCGAACTGAGCATTGTTCAATTCGGCAGTGACACGGGCAACGGTCGGGTTTACCCCGTTGACTTCAGATTCATAGGCAAGGCGCGCTTGTGTGGCCTGCGCTTGTGCCGTGGCTACAGCAGCCTCGGCCGTCAGATACTGGCCGCGCCGGTTGTCGACTTCGAGTTCCGAATAGACAGCGGCACGCCCCACCTCCTTGGCCTTCTCGTTCGACTGTACTATGCGATCGTAGCTCTGCTGCGTCCGGTCGCGCGTGGCGATGGCGCCCTCCACCCCCGACTGGGCTGCATCCAGCGCGGCCTTCAATTGCAGCACCGTCTGCTTGGCCTCGGCGAGTTGCGCCTTCTTCTGATCGACAGCGAACTCGTAGGGGCGTCGATCAATCTGGAACAGTACGTCGCCCTTCTTCAACGGCATGTTCGCTTGGACCGGCACGTCAACCACCAACCCTCCGACCGCCGGGATTACCGGCGATGAGGTGAAATAGATGCGGCCGTCGCTTGAGAACGGGTGGTTGTAACTCATCCCCAGGATCAGAGCGGAAATGATGAAGATGCCGCCAAGCACCGCTGTGGAGAGGGACCATTGATTGACCGGAATTCTGAACAGCTTGAAGATTACAATGCAGATCGCTGCGTAGATCATCATAAGCAGGAGTTCCATCAGACTATCTCCCTCGCTGTCCCTTGTCCTTCAAGCTCGGCGATGCGAGCATGCAGACGGGCGATCTGGGCACTGGCTTCGAATTGAGATGGGAGCTTCCCATCTTGGCGGATGCCCCAGCCGCGATCCTCACGATAGAGCGTTGCCCATATAAAGAGGAACGGCCAGATGGCGTGGAGTGTGAACAGGCTTACCCAGCCTGCGATGTGGATTGCATCCTGATGCGGGTGATTGCGCGACTTGGCGATGAGATGGGGTATGTCGTGAATGGCGATGATCCCATAGAAAATGGTTATCACCACGAAGATCAGGACGCCCAGGGCGAAATAATCGAGAAACATGAGCTTGCCCTCCTTGGCTTCAGACGCCACACCTGGGGGCCTAGACGGCGCCCTCAAGGATACCGTCGGAATGGCATTATAGCTCAACCTCACCAGAGGGTGTTACGGATCTCGAACGTAGCCTCCAGACCGGTTGATGTAGTATGATGAGTAGCTGCATTAGGAGCGGCGGGTGTTCGTCCGCGGCACGGAGAGGTTGCTGACCGTTCCGCAACGACCAGCGAGTACCTCGATCGTTCAGTCATCGGCTCGCTGTTGTCATCGCACACTTTGCTCGCGCTACCAATTGTTGCGCGTCTTGGAGTTCTCGGATTTGAACCGGTCGTCGTCGTGATTGGCGCGACTTTGGTAGCGGATACGTTGTCGCTTGTCGTCTTCTGCTGCGGCCCCTCAAGTCAGTTCCGAACGGAGCCAATGGCGAGTCTGATCCGGTATCAGCGGATTGGTTGCGCTAGCTATGATGCGAAGTCACGCAACGGTATGTCCTGCCGGACCCGTTGCGAAAAGCAATGGCAAACTGCACTTCCATGAAAGCGTGATATTTCACATGGTTTTCTGCGCAACCTCCTGCAATACAACATGGCCTTAAAGTTGATTTTCGCTCGCCAACGACCGAAATTAGGAGCATAATTTGGGGAGTAGGGCTCTTCCGAAATAAGCATCATAGATGCGAGATCGGCTGTGCTTCCGCTTTTTTCGGAAAACTCTCGCAACAAGCTGGGCCCCAGATATCTGGTAGGCGCACAGCTTCTTTGGCAGCATGATCATCGGCTGCCCGGATTCCAGAGTTGAATCGACGTTCTCAAGTTTGAATGAAGCGCAACAGTAGGAGGGAACAATGATCAGACTAATTGCTGTTCTGGGGTTTGTCTTCGCCATCGCTTCGACGCCGCAGGCAATGCCTCGCTCGCCAATTCAATCAGAGAGCATGATCACGCCTGTCGTCGCCGGTTGCGGCGTGGGCCAGACAATGGTCAATGGCAAATGCGAGTCCAGAGTCGAGAAGCGCCACAACCGCCGCTGCTTGCGCTGGTCGGGAAACACCTGCCAGAAGTACCAATGAAACGCCGCCGAACTGGCGTCTGATCAGTTCGAACCGAGCGCCAGTTCGGGTCATCGGCTCCATCCTCGTCGGGACCTGGGGCTCATCTTCCTTGTGTTGGCGTAGCCGGTGGGGCGGAGAAAGATAAGGCAGTGATTTGTCTTCGGCTTTGCGTGTGCATGTGACAATTCGCACGTGGGAGGGTGGACGATGGCCAACGCCGCTGTGGCACCTGCAGCTCATAGATATCTGCCTATTCTGGATTGGGCTCCAGGCTATCAACCCGACTGGTTATTGCCGGATGTTCTTGCCGGCCTCGCGCTCTGGGCGGTCATGGTGCCTGAGGGCATGGCCTATGCGGGCATCGTTGGTGTACCGCCAATCATGGGCCTCTATACGATCGTGCCGGCGTTAATCGCTTATGCCCTCCTTGGCACGTCGCGGCAGCTTGTGGTCGGACCAGACACGGCGACCGGGTTGATCTCCGCGGTGACCATTGGCGCCATTGCGTCTCAGGGAACGGCGGAATTCAACACGCTGACTTCTACGCTTGCCGTGCTGATCGGTTTCTTCTTTCTCGCTTTTGGAATCATGCGCATGGGGTGGGTCGCGAGCTTCATCCCAACGCCCGTGATGCGTGGCTTCATCGAAGGGCTGGTTTACGTCACCATCATCGGCCAGGTGCCTCATCTGCTCGGAATCAGTGGCGCGTCGGGCAACTTCTTCACCAAGCTTTGGCACATCTTGCAGCATTTGCCGGAGGTTTCTGCGGCGCCGGTCATAACCGGTGTTCTATCTCTCGGCGCTATGCTGCTGTTGCGCCACCTGGCTCCGAAGATACCCGCGGCCCTCGTCGTCATGGCCGTTGCGACAATCATTATCGGACTACTTGGCGGCGAGGCGACTGGAGTGCATGTGGCTGGCCACCTCCCATCCGGGTTGCCCCACCTAACTCTGCCCAATCCGGAAATCTCCACACTAAGCGAGCTTGTGCCGGGCGCGCTTGCAATCGTGATGGTCGGCTACGCAGAGGCGCTTGGGGCGGCAAAGGCGGCCGCTCTACAGAGCGGTGGTACGATCGATCCTAATCAGGAGCTTGTGGCACATGGGCCTGCGAACATTCTGAGCGGACTTTTCGGTGGCTTTCTCGTGGTCGGCAGCCTATCGAAAACCTCGGTTGCCACCGCTGCTGGCGCTCGCAGCCAGATCGCCAATGTGGTTGCGGCCGTCTTTAGCTTCTTGACGCTGATCTTTCTGACCCCTCTGTTTCGAAACATGCCCCAGCCGGCGCTGGCGGCTATTGTCATCGCGGCGATGCTGCATCTGACCAAGCCAAGCTATTTGCTGGAGTTGCTGGCTCGAAGCCGCTCGGCGTTCGGCAGCACTGCCATTGTCATCGTGGGCGAGTTGACGCTGGGGGTGCTGCAGGGAATCGTGCTGGGTGTCGTGCTGTCGTTGATAACCTTGATCTATCTGACCAGCCATCCAAAAGGGGCCGAGCTTGGTCAGCTGCCGGGCACGGAAGCCTATCGGGATGTCAAGCGCCATCCGGAGGCAGTACGTTTCCGGGGCTGCTGATCTGGCGGGTCGGCGGCGACCTGTTCTTCGCAAGCATAGGCCACGTGAGCACGGCCCTGAAGGCGTCGCTCGCGACGCGGCTCGACGTGAAGCGCGTCCTTCTGGATTGTGATTCCGTCGACTTCATCGACATCAGCGCCGGAGATGAACTGCTTGGTCTAGTCAAAGAGCTGCAAAAAGCCGGCATTGCTGTGGGCTTTGTCCGCGTGCGCGACGCCGTCCGCGACGATATGCGGAAAGCCGGTATCGAGACAGCGGTAGGCCCACCAAACTTCTTCGAACGGACGACCGATGGCGTGCGCGCCTGGCAGCAACAAAGTCCCCCCGAGGCCTGAGTTGATATCATGACTGGTTCTCAATCCTCAGTGAAACTGTCGGCTTTCTGAACATGGTACACGCAGAAGACGCCACCAAAACCTCAGTCTCGTCTGGCTCTGGGCATTCCGCGAATTTCGTGACGCCGAACGCCCGGCTTGCGGAGGGTAAGGCGCTGCGCGACAAAATCCTGCGCGAGCAGCAGGGGCGATGGAATGAGATCCAGCGACGGCGAGATCCGATCGACCTGTTGCGCGAGTCGGATGACGGTCGAATGAAGAAGCTCATTCCGATCCGGTATGGCCGTATGCTGCCATCTCCCTTTGCGTTCTATCGTGGGGCGGCCGGCGTCATGGCCGCCGACCTGGCACAAACGCCAGCCACGGGACTGAAGGTCCAGGCATGCGGCGATTGTCATCTTGTCAATTTTGGTGGGTTTGCCACGCCCGAACGCAGCATCATCTTTGACATCAACGATTTCGATGAAACGGCGCCAGCCCCTTGGGAGTGGGACGTCAAGCGACTTGTCGCATCAGTCGTTCTTGCAGCCAGATCGAACGGAATCTCGGACCACCGGGGCCGGGATAGTGCCGTCAATTGCGCGCGCAGATATCGCGAGCACATGCGCAAACTCTTCAAAAAGAGCCCGCTTGCAATTTGGTACGCGAAAACTGGGGCCTCAGACTTTGTCGAATCGTTACCGACGGCCATGCAAGGGAGCACCAAGAAGCGGATCGAGAAGGCAGCAAACCGTAGTGGTTCAGAATCTGATTTTCCAAACCTCGCGGCTTCCGTCGGCGGGCAGATCCGCATTACGGACCAACCGCCACTGATCTTTCATGAGCGGGCGACCAGCACTCCCGAAGCGGAGGTACCCCTCGAACAGCTTTTGCACATTTACCGCCAATCGCTGGATGAGGATCGTCGGATGCTGCTCGATCGCTACCAACTCGTCGATGTCGCCATCAAGGTGGTTGGCGTCGGTAGCGTTGGCCGGAGATGCTGGATCGCGTTGATGATGTCCGAGGGGAACCACCCCTTGTTTTTGCAGTTCAAGGAAGCGGTGAACTCCGTCCTTGAGGCGTATGCTGGGAAGAGCAAATATGACCATCACGGGCAGCGCGTCGTGATGGGACAGCGCCTGATGCAGCCGGCCTCGGACATATTCCTCGGTTGGGTCACCGCGCCAAACGGGCGACAGTTCTATGTGCGACAGTTACACGATGCCAAGATCAAGCCTTTGGTGGATACATTCGATGCCGAGATGTTGGACGCCTATGCCCAGGCGTGTGGCTGGGTTCTTGCTCGCGCTCATGCAAAGGCCAGCGAGATATCGGCAACGATTAGCGGCTACCTCGGTTCCTCAAACGACGCATTCGACACAGCAATGGGAAGTTTCGCGTTGGCTTACGCGGACCAGACGGAGCGCGATCATGCTTTGCTCAAGGCTGCCGTGCGCGAGGGAAGGATTGCAGCTATCAGAGACGCATAGCCATGCAAATTGGATAAGGCGAACGCTGGTTTTTCGTTGCACGCTGTCTGCCGGCGGATCTCGCCTTTGCCTATTGTGAAATATGCCCGCAATTGGCAACGGTCACGATGCTCAGGTGACAGGCAGACTGGCGGAGCCGGAGCTGCCATTCGCCGAGCGAGACGATCGTATAACTGAACTCAGGTACCGGGCGTGCGAAGACTGCCCATTTTCATTCGAGCTTGGAATCAAAAGGTGGCGGAGAAACTGAAAATCCTTATCATCGCATCCGCGCTCTCGTTGGGTCTGGCCCTCATGGCGAGGGCCGATGACGTGGCTGACCTGTTCTTTGCAGTCACCAATATCTATGGGATGAAGGTCGTTGACTGCAGGAACTGCGGCCGGGAGGTTCCCAACGATAGGGACACCATTCTTCGTATAATGGCCAAGGCTCCTGGTGTCGATATGGTTGAGGTCGGCAGGCGGTTGGACGAAGCCGCTCACAACGCGGAGAGTGAGATCGGCGGCGAAGGCTGCCGCGGGAATAGCATTGAGGACGACGAGCGGAGAATGACGGAGTACATATCGCAGCTCCGCAATGCCGTTGCCAAGAAATACGGCGGGAAATGATTGTTTCCCGTCGGCTATGAAGCCGAAGGCGGCGTACGCACGGCCAATCGTCAAGCGTCTTGGGGTTCATGGGTTTGAGGCGCGTCCGCCGTCGTAAAGCCCAAAGGGTGGGATCTGTAAATCTGTTCCGCCCGCTGTCGCCCGGCGGGCATGGTTCCTCCACGTGCAATAAGACGTCTTCCCGACTGAACGCGGACAAGCGTCTCCGATGCTTCGCGGACAAGCGCGGCGGTTTCCTTAGTGCCGGTTAAGGAGCGGGCCTTTTCCATAAGCGCGTCATCAAGCTATGCTTCATTTGCACTCTCATGCATTGGGGGCGGTCCTATCGTCACTGCTGTTAAGCGGCGCCGGCCCTGCAGGTGAATAGCCTCCAAACGCTCACCGGGGGCCGTCGCTAATGTGTGCCACGGTGCCGGCCGCTATTCACACTTGATGACATCTCAAGGGCTGGAGGTTCCTCAAAATCCGCGGCTGACTATTCAGCTGGCTTTTGCGCTATGATCGCGTAGCGATGCTGAAGGCCTCGTGCGATGGCTTTGAAGAAGCCGAAATACTGCGACTGCGCCTTATGGATCTTCCGCAGGTTAGTGTCGGCCGCAACGGGGGAGAAACCGGTTGCTGTCAGCATGCGGGAAACCGTATCAACTCGTGCGCCTCCAGAAAAATGGACGCGCGACAGGATACTCTCATGCATGCTGCCCATGGTGGCGGGGGCATGGGGTGCCTGTGTCTTGATGAGGTTCGTCCGTTCGAGGAAGGTCGCGAGACGCTTGATGAGCCGCTCAGCAAGGCCCGTGTTGACGAAATCCCCGTCGATGATCAGCAGCTTCCCGCCCGGCTTCAGGACGCGCAGCCATTCCGCAAAACAGGCTTCGGGGTCAACCAGCGTCCACACAAGGTGGCGGGTGATGATAACGTCGTAGCTGTCATCGGCTTCAAGCGTGTTCTCTGCATCGCCAACGTGAAAGCGGATCGCCCGTCCCCGCGATGCCGCCTTGGCGCGTGCCCGCTCCAGCATGGCTTCCGACCAGTCGATGCCGGTGACTTGGTAGCCGAGATCGTCCATCAGGTGGGAGATCACACCGGTGCCGCTGGCAAGGTCGAGGGCCTTGCGGCCATCGCCGCGGCCGAGATGCCGCCCGATCAGTGCGTGCCAGGCCGCACGCTCCTCCTCGGAGAAAATTTCGTGGCCGGGCGACTGGTCGAATGTTGCCGCGCGTTCGGACCAATAGGCCTTGATCTCATCGCGCAAGGTGAAATTGGCGCTGTCTGCCATTCGATCGCTCTGCATGTTCCGTCCTTATCTCAGCTTCGAACACTTCTAAAAGATAAATCTTGACTATGAAAGTCATCAAATAATAAGTGCCGGTCAGTTTCCACCGGAGATTCAACCATGCGCTTTTCTGGCAAGTCGGCAATGATCGCCCTTGGCGTTCTCGTGTCCACAGTGCTGCCCGCGATTGCCGACCCCGTCGTCGTGAGGGACGTGACGGGCCGCGACGTCGAAGTCAATGTACCGGCAAAACACGTCATCCTCGGCGAAGGCCGGCAGATCTATTTCCTTGCCGGGCTCGACAAGGACAACCCGTTCCAGCACGTCGTCGGCTGGCGCGACGACCTGCCGAAGGCGGACCCGGAATCCTACGCGGCCTATCTCGCAAAATACCCTGGCATCGCCAAGCTGCCGACCTTCGGCGGTATGAAGGATGGCACGTTCGATATCGAACAGGCAGTAGCCTTGAAACCCGACGTCATCCTGATGAATGTTGACGCCAAGACAGCTACGGAAGAGGCCGGCTATATCGACAAGCTCGCCAAGGTCGGCATTCCCTTGGTCTATGTCGACTTCCGGGAAAAGCCTATGGAAAACACCGAGCCTAGCATGCGTATCATGGGCACGCTGATGGGCAAGGAGAAGGTTGCCGAAGACTTCATCACCTTCCGCGCCGACGCCATCAAGAAGGTCACGGATGTCCTGGAGAAGAGTAACCCCGCAAAGCCGGTCGTCTTCATGGAGCGTGCGGGCGGCTATTCCGACGATTGCTGCATGTCCTTCGGCAGCGAGAATTTCGGCAAGATGGTCGAGCTGGCCGGCGGCATCAACATGGCAAAGGACATCATTCCAGGCACCTTCGGCACGGTGAACCCGGAACAGATCATCGCCTTCAATCCTGATCAGGTCATCATCACCGGCGGCATGTGGGAAGGCTATGTGCCTGGTGGCAAGTGGGTCGGCGTCGGCTATGGCGCAGATATCGCCGAAGCGCACCGCAAGCTGGAAAACCTGACGAAACGCCCGGCCTTTACCGGCATCAAGGCAGTCAAGGATGGCAATGTCCATGCCATCTGGCACCAGTTCTACAACAATCCCTATCAGTTCGTCGCAATCCAGCAGATCGCCAAGTGGCTGCACCCTGACCTGTTCAACGAACTCGACCCGGAAGCGACCTTCAAGGAGTTGCACGCTCGCTTCCTGCCGCTCGACTACAAGCCAGGCTACTTTGTCTCGTTGAAGGGCGAATAGGCGATGAGCGTTGCGACGATCGAAACGAAGGTGACGGGGCGCGATCAATATCGCGCCCTTGCCTTTCGGCGCATCCTTATCCTGGCAGGTCTTGTCGTCGCGCTTGCGGCAAGCATGGCTGCCGACATGGCATTGGGCCCCGCGAATTACAGCCTTGCCGAGGTGCTGTCGGCGCTCGCTTCCCCGGAGGCTGCCGGTGACCAGCTGCGTGTCGTCATCTGGGATATCCGCATGCCGATTGCGCTGATGGCGATCACGGTCGGCGCGTCGCTCTCGGTGGCAGGTGCGCAGATGCAGACGATCCTTTCGAACCCGCTCGCCAGTCCCTTCACGCTCGGCATTTCGGCGGCCGCCAGCTTTGGCGCGGCGCTGGGGCTCGTTGCAGGTGTCGCCATTTTTCCGGGCGCGGTTCAATACATGGTTCCGGTCAATGCCTTTGTCATGGCGATGGTGGCCGCGCTCTTCATCCATTTCGCATCGACGCTGCGCGGTGTTACGGTCGAGACGATCGTGCTGCTCGGCATCGCCCTCGTCTTCACGTTCAATGCCGCCCTGTCGCTTCTCGAATACCTCGCCTCCGAACAGGCGCTCGCCGCAGTCGTGTTCTGGACCATGGGAAGCCTGACCAAGGCGACGTGGGACAAAGTCTTCGTCACCGGCGCAATTCTCGTCGTGACGCTACCGCTCTTCGTGCGTAACGCCTGGGCGTTGACAGCCCTGAGGCTCGGGGACGACAAGGCTGCAAGTATGGGCGTCAATGTCCGGCGCCTGCGCCTTCACACCATGCTTGTCGTCAGCCTGCTTGCCGCCATTCCTGTCTCCTTCGTCGGGACGATCGGCTTTGTCGGCCTTGTCGGCCCCCATATCGCGCGCATGGTCGTCGGAGAGGACCAGCGGTTCTTTCTGCCCGGTTCCGTGATCTGCGGTGCGCTGCTGCTCTCGGCGACGTCGGTCGTCAGCAAGGTGCTGATCCCCGGCGCCATCCTGCCGATCGGCGTCATCACCGCGCTTGTCGGCGTTCCCTTCTTCTTCGTCCTGATTTTCTCGAACCGGAGGCGTGCATGGTAAGTCTGGTGCTTAAGGATCTCGGCGCCAGCTATGGCAGCACGACGGTTCTGTCAAAGGTCGCAATCGAGCTCTTGACGCCCGGTTCCATCACGGCCGTGATCGGCCCAAATGCGGCCGGCAAGTCGACGCTGTTCAAGCGAATCGCCGGTCTAATTTCCGGCCCCGGTGTCGTGCAGCTTTCGGATGCGACGCGCGGCGACCGGGCGATCTGCTACATGCCGCAGGACACCGGCTCGAATGCCGTGCTGACGGTCTACGAGTCGCTCCTGCTTGCCACAAAACAGGGCGGCGGCTGGCAGGTAAAGGACGAAGAGCTTTTCGAGATCGACGCGATCCTGAAAGCGTTGCATATCGAGGACCTTGCCTTCCGGGGGCTAGACGCCCTGTCGGGCGGCCAGCGACAGCTCGTCTCGCTCGGCCAGGCGCTGGTGCGCAAACCCGAGGTCTTGCTGATGGACGAGCCGACCTCGGCCCTCGACCTCCATCGCCAGATCGATGTACTGGAATTCGTCGTCGATCTCGCCAGCCGCACCGGCACGATCGTGCTCATTGCGCTCCATGATCTCAATCACGCCTTGCGCTATTGCACAAACACGATCGTTATCGCCAATGGGGAAATGACCTCGAGCGGCGCGACCGCTGACGTGATCACATCGAAAATGCTGCGCGACATCTATCGTGTGGATGCCCGCATCGAAACCTGCTCGCGCGGGCGACCCGTAGTCGTCGTCGACGGTGCGCTCTGATCGAGTTGATGCTGCCGCGATAAGCCGGAGCGATTCCGATCGCAAATCCAGAATCGCTCGCTTCGCGCAGGCACGATGACTCATTTTCGCTTCAGGCAGGCTATTCGACGACCTGACCTTCGAGTCAGCTGCGTGCCGCGATACCGATGATCGCAGTGTCTGGTGGCAGGTCGTCGAAAATACCTCCAGCATGGTGCTGATGTCCGGCCTTGAGCGCATCGACACAGGCCGCGGCGTTGGACCGAGTTCTCAAACCTCGCCCAGTGTGCCGAGGTATATCCCATTGCCATATCCCATTCGCAAAACTAAGTGGGATATGGCTTTCGTATATCGCGGAGGATAGGAAATGGAACAAGGTGCAGTGTTTCAAAGCAATCGCAGCCAGGCCGTTCGGTTGCCGAAGGCCGTCGCTCTGCCTGATGATGTAAAGCGCGTCGATATTGTCGCAGTTGGACGCACGAGGATTATCGCCCCTGCCGGAGAAGTTTGGGACAGCTGGTTCGATGGCGAAGCGGCTACCTCGGATTTTATGAACGAACGTGATCAACCGGCCCTGCGGGAGCGTGAAGCATTTTAATGCTGCAGTACATGCTGGATACAAACGTCTGTATCTTTACGATGAAGAACCGCCGGCAGCAGGTGCGCGAGGCGGCAGTTCGTATTCTATCAAGGGCTTTTGCTACGCTCCCCCCGATCGAGTAATCGGCGCGAGTTTGATTGTGTGCCCGGCTTACGCGTCGAGGACTGGACTGGCCAACCGCACTCATGAACGCTGTACGATTGGAAAAAGCGAATCGAGTCGATCATTCCGATCGTCGTTTTCCGCTGCCGATGAAAGCCACTCCTGACGTCGTTCTCAGGATGCGTACTCCCGACTATGAATTTAAAAGCTGTGTGTTTGCCTACGTTTTGGTAGGAAGGGACAAGGGCGCGAGCTCGGATAGCGACCTGCCGCGCGGGTCGTTCGCAGCAATACGGCCTGTCGTGAATTTCAATGCTTCCCGCATGACCTGAACCGCGCCGTCATAGTCCAGCCCCTCAAGCTTCCCGTCGCTGGCAATGCGCCTTCCGTCGACATAGACAGCCTTGACTGCCCGCTCGGCTGCGCAATGGAGAAGATTGCGCAACGGGTCGTAAACCGGTTGCATGGCGGGGTGATTGAGGTCGATCAACGAGAAATCCGGTTTGGCACCGACTGCGATCCGTCCGATATCCTTTCGGCCCAGCGCATTCGCACCCGCAAGGGTCGCCATGTCGAGGATGTCGGATGTCTTGATGTCAAACACGCTTTTGCCGGCGACGCGGGAGCAGATGAGCGCCCTGCGCATCTCTTCCAGCATGTTGTAGGGATAGCTATCCGTGCCGATGCCGACATTCACGCCGGCGCGGCGATAGCGGCCGATGGACTCCAGGATCATGCCGCTGCGGGAGAAGGTAACTGGGCAGTGTGCTACCGTTGTGCCACGTCGTGCAAGGAGCGCCATATCTGTCTCGGTGCGCTCTCGGGTCCAGGAATGGCTGTCGATGAAGATGCAATGTCCGAGGATCAGTCTTTCATCGAGAATACCGATGCTTTCCAGATATTGCACGGCGGTCATGCCGGTTCGACGCACCAACTCTTCATGTTCAGCCATGGTTTGAGCTGCGTGGAGCGTGATCGGGACGCCGCGGTCTTTTGCGGCGGTGGCGGCTTCGATAAGTAGATCTGGCGAGCAGGTTTCGACTTGGGACGGCGAAACGATGCCGCCGAGACGGCTTGATGGGTGAGCTTGTGCCGCGTCGACGCAGGCAAGTGCTTCTTGAAAAGCCTCCCGCCCACGGCGCCGGTCCCAGTGATAATCGAGGCGGTGGCTGTCTGCAACATGCCACCTGGCCTCGCGAAAGCCCGGCGCGGCGTAGGCGCGGGCTCCACTTTTGACGAGCGTGGGGAGCCAAGCATCGTGCGGGCCCGCGATATCCACCAGCGTGGTGACTCCGCTGCGGATCAAGTCTCCGAGCATGACGGTCAGAGAGGCTTCGCGGGCCTCCTCACTGATCTCGATCAGTGTCGAATATTCATACATCGCCTGCCCCCAGAGGGCGGCGGTACCGACGTCGTCGAAAATGCCTTTAGACAAGGGCTCTTCGTCGGAATGGCAGTGAATGTTGATCAGGCCCGGGAGCAACATGCGACCGTGCCCGTACTCTTCCCGGTCGAAGGGACCATTGTAGCGACCGCCAACATGCAGGATCGCAGTCTCATCGAAGGCGATATCGCCATCGGACATATAAGCATGGGTGCCGGTCTGGTCGTCATGGGCGACGATGGTTTCGACTTTTCTGATGACATGAACTGGCCTAGTCATGGGTGGTCCTGAAATATCGCTCCAGGAAGCGGCTATAGGCTCCCATCAGCGCGCTAAAGATGAAATAGACGACAGCGGCGAAGATATAGCCCTCCAGCACCGCGATGCCTTGCCATGATGGGTCGCGCATCGCCGAGCGCACCGTATCGAGAAAGTCGAGCAGACCGACGATGGTGACGAGCGTTGTGTCCTGAAAGAAGCCGATGAAAAGCGCGACAAGTGGAGGAATAACCTTCTTGATTGCCTGCGGCAGTACGATCTTGAACATGACGAGCCAATAGCCCATCCCCAAAGCCGCCCCGGCTTCGAGCTGGCCCTTCGGTACATCCTGCAGGCCGCCGCGAACGATTTCGGCGATGTAGGCAGCCGCAAAGATGATGATGGCGATCTGGGCGCGCAGCAGCTTATCCACGGTGATGCCATCTGGCATGAACAGCGGCAGCATCACCGTTGCCATGAAGAGAATGCTGATCAACGGTACGCCGCGCACGATTTCGATGAAGCTTGTCGCCAACACCCGGATGACAGGCAGATCAGAGGCGCGCGATAAGGCAAGCAGGATGCCGAGCGGCAGCGCGCAGATAAGACCGATGAAGGAAAGCATGAAGGAGAGCGGAAGGCCGCCCCACTGTGTGGTCGGGATCGCAGGCAGGCCGAAGATGCCGCCGGCCATCAAAACCCAAAGTCCCGGCAGGATAACGACGATCCAGAGCAGTAGGAGCCTGCTGCTCCACAGCCGCGGCACCATCGAAAGGAAGGAGGCGCCAAGGAAGACGATGAGTGCCAGCAACGGCCGCCATTGCTCTTCGAAGGGGTAGAAGCCGAATGCCATGTAGCGAAGCTTCGTGCTGAGAAACGGCCAGCAGGCGCCGCTCGCTGTCTTGCAGGCTTCCGGCGTGCCGGTAAACGTCGCGTTGAGAACGAGCCACTGGGTTGCGAGCCAGCCTATTGTGGCAAGGACCACGACGCAAAGCACCGTTATCAGCGCATTGCCCGGTGTGCCGAACAGATCGCGCCGCCAGCCGGATTGCCGCGGAGGAGGGGCTTGGCTTGTGGTTGTTGTGACGAGCACGAGTTGAAGTTCCGTCACGGTCAGCGATCCTTTAGAGCTACGTGGCTGTTATACCAGTTCATGAGCAACGAAATGGCGATCGACAGGCCGAGATAGGTTCCCATAAAGATCGCAATGGTTTCCATCGCTTGACCCGTCTGGTTCATGACGGTGTTGGAGACCATCACGAGATCGGGGTATCCGATGGCAATCGCCAGCGAGCTGTTCTTGAAGACGGTAAGATAGGTGTTGGTGAGCGGCGGAATGATCAGCCGCAGCGCTTGCGGCAGGATGACCAGACGCATAGCGCGGCGCCGGGGGAGACCGAGTGCCATCGAGGCTTCCCATTGCCCCTTGTTGACGGCCTGGATGCCCGCGCGCACGATCTCGGCGACGTTTGCCGAGACGCTAAGCGCCAACCCGAACAGCAGCGCGACGAATTCGGGCTTCACCTGCAGGCCGCCGCTCAGACGGAAACGGCCTTTTTCCGGAAGATCGAATGTCATGGCGATACCGCCAAGGAAAAGCACGAGCGCGATCGGTGTGATCGCGGAGATCCAGGCGAAAAGTACGCCGTGGTTCGGCTGGCCGGTTGCAACCCGGCGGCGCATGGCGACGTGCCGGATGACAATGGCACAGGCTATGCCGATGACAAGAGCGGCGGCCCCCAAGGCAAGGCCGCGTTCGAAGGTGACGGAGGGGATAACGAGGCCGCTGTTCGACAGATAGACATGTGGCGCTAAAGTCAGCGCTGCGCGCACCGGCGGCAGCACATTGATAATGACGGCATACCAGAACAGCAGATAGAGCAGTAGCGGAACATTTCTCAACGCCTCGACATAGGCGAGCATCAGCCTTTGCAGCAGTGGATTACGCGACATGCGGCCGATACCGACCAGAAGCCCCAGAATGGTGCCGAAGAGGGCGGCAAAGATGGAGACCTTGACGGTGTTGGCGAACCCGACGAACAACGCTCGGGCTACCGTATCGGTCGGCTGATAGGATATCGCGGCGTCGCTGATTACGAAGCCAGCCTGCCTCGAAAGGTAGGAGAAGCCGGTTGCGATATCGTGCTTAGCAAGATTTTGGCTTGCGGTCGCAAACATCGACCAGGCGATGAGAGCGATCACGCCGATCGCCAACCATTGATAAAAAAGCGCGCGGTAGCGCGCATTGCGCAGCAGAGCCATTCGAGCCCTCCGTCGAGAGAACCGCGAGAGGTGGTCGCGCCCGCGCGGGGGCGGACGCGAACCTTATCTCAACGGAAAGGCGGCGCGTAGAGCAGGCCGCCCGCGTTCCATTGGGTATTTGGACCGCGGGTCATGCCGAGACGGGTTTTCTCGCCGACGGCGCGTTCGAAGACTTCGCCGTAATTGCCGACAGACTTGACGATGTTGTAGCCCCACTTGTCGTCGAGCTTCAGCATTTCACCGAGCTTGTCGGTAACGCCGAGCATGCGCTGGATTTCCTGATCGTCGCTCTTGAGCTTCTCGTCCACATTGGCCTTTGTGATGCCCTTTTCTTCGGCCGCCATCAGCATCCAAACCGACCAGGAGACGACATCGCGCCAGTTGGAGTCATTCTGACGGACGGCCGGCGCCAACGGTTCCTTCGAGATCGTTTCCGGCAAAACGACGTAGTCATCAGGATTATTGGAGACCGCGCGGATCGAGGCTAGGTCCGAGCGGTCAGACGAGATCGCGTCGCACCGACCGCTGAAAAAGGCAGCGCGGTTTTCATCCGGGCTTTCGAACACAACGAGTTCGAACTTTGCACCCAGCTTGCCGAAGAAGTCGGTAAGGTTCTGCGCCGTGGTGGTGCCCGGCAGGGTGCAGATCGCAGCGTCCTTGAGTTCGGCGGCACTCGTCACGC
This sequence comes from Rhizobium sp. RHZ02, assembly GCF_014851575.1. Taxonomy (NCBI): domain Bacteria; kingdom Pseudomonadati; phylum Pseudomonadota; class Alphaproteobacteria; order Hyphomicrobiales; family Rhizobiaceae; genus Rhizobium; species Rhizobium sp. RHZ02. The sequence continues at coordinate 55,490 of NZ_JACUZX010000013.1, read as the reverse complement.
CGAGCGACTTCGAGACCATCAGGCCCTGGCCGTCATAGAAGACGACGGGCGCAAAATCGAGGCCGAGCGAGGCATCACGGGTATAGGTCTGCGTGGTCTGGCGCGACAGGACGTCGATTTCGCCGGACTGCAGCGCCTGGAAGCGAGTGTTGATGTTGGTCGGTACGTACTCGACCTTTTCGCCATCACCGAAGACGGCAGCTGCAACGGCGCGGCAGATGTCGGCGTCGAAGCCTTCCATGCGACCCTGGTCGTTAGGGGCAGCAAAGCCCGGTGTCGCAAGGGAGACACCGCAAACGAGCTTGCCGCGCTGTTTTACGGTGTCGAGTGTGTCTGCATGCACTGTCGTGGTTCCCAGTAGTCCGAGAACTGCACCAAGGCAACCTGCCAGAGTCCGTCTTTTCATTCATTCCTCCCTTTTGATTGATGCATGATCGCCGGCAGCTCCTCTCCGCCTCGAGGGCCATAATGCATACACGATTGTGTACAATACCTTTCAATTATTGGCAACACGGACTCTGATAGTTGATGCACGAAGAATGCACGTCACCCGGCGTATGGCGGGATGCACGACTTCCTGGGTCAGCACATGGGGGGTGAGGCGGCAAAACTGGCTCGTCGAAGGTGCGCAGCAGGCGGCCCCAGCCGGGGTCGTGCATATGGGCTTCAAGACCGGCACGCGCCGCCAATGCCAATGCTTCCGCCTGGCCGAAGGAAATGGCCGCATCAACGTCGACGGTCCTTACCTGGCCACCCTCCATCAGGACATTGCCATCGACAATAACCATATCGACGTCGCTTCCGAGCGCTTGGTGAACGAGTCGGTGAACGGGCATCCACATCGGCATTAGATGTGGCTTGCGCATGTCGATGATGGCGATGTCGGCCTTCTTGCCGACTTCCAGCGATCCGATTTCATGTTCCATGCCGATGGCGCGAGCCGCGTCGATGGTTATCATCTCGAAGACCTTGCCCGGTGGCAGCAAGTAGCGATCGTGGTTGTGCAGCAGGTGCTGGGTGAATTGCGCCAGCCGGGCGGTCTGCAGCATGTCGAAATGACGGCTGGGTGCTGCGCCATCCGTCGTGATGGCAACCCGGATACCCTTTGACATCATCTCCATGATTGGTGTTGAGCGGCCGGGCGGGGCGTGTGTAACGTGGGTGCCGGTCTCGGCCAGGATATCGATTTCCTCATGCGAGATGCCCCAGCAGTGTTGGAGGTGGATATCCGGTCCGAGAAGGGCATTTTCCTTGTCCTGAAACGCCATGCGGATTTGACCGGCAAAGGCGTCGGAATGCAGCCGAACGCCCCACTTTCGTGCAGTTTCGCGGATGCGACGAGCTTGCAGGCGATCATTTTCGGTGAGTCTCACGGCCTGGTCCGGCGTGGAGGCATTCGAGGGTTCGACGGAGGGAACGATGGTGAACGGTGTGAGGAACACCTTGATGCGGCCCTGCGCGCTGCCGTCCAGCGCCTCAATAACGGCTTCGCTGCCTTCGATCATTTCGTCGAAACTGACGTGACGTCGCTCTGGTGAGCCGGTTTCCCAGCGCGTGACAGGATGCGGCCAGGGCAGGCCGGAGGGGCCGACGCAGATGATTTCCCGCAGTCCGATTTCGCTGTAGGCACGAGCGTGATTGATCGCAAATACCGGATCATCGGCACGCGGCATCGAGGTGATGATGCTGGCCGACGTCGTTACCCCTGCGCACAGGCGTTCGATGCCTGAAACGAGGCCGTCGGCGTACCAATAGTCTCGCGTGACGTAGTGGTAGTAGGTGGGCGTGACGACTTTCATCCACATGGAGTTGGTATCGGCCGCAATGCTGCGGATCAACGCATGGCCCGCATGTCCGTGGGCGTCAATGAGGCCGGGAATGATCAGTTTGCCGCGGCAATCGATAACCTGTTTGTCCGTGTGTCGTTGCTGAAGCTCATCTGCCGTGCCGATATCGACGATCCGGTCGCCCTGGATTGCCAGAGCGCTGTCCTCGATAATCCGCCTCTCGTGATCCACGGTTACCATGGTGCCGTGCAGCAGCAGCAAATTTCCCATGCTCTTTCCTCCGCTTTTTCGAACGTCGTAATATTGGTAACTTTAATCGTTGTTTTTGGGTACGATAATTGTCAACAATATAATTGACAATGACGACGAGCAAAACAATACTCCGCTTTGCCTGGGGTCTAGGCCGGTCAGGCTTATCAACGATCCATAAGGGGGGAATCATGTCCCGTGTGAAAAGCTTCATCCTCGCCGCGATGGCCGCGGCTGCCATCGCCGTTCCTGCCAGCGCAGAAACACTTCGCTGGGGCGGACGCGCCGATCTCTATTCGCTCGACCCCTATTCGGTGCCGTCGACCTCGAACCTCGCTTTCCTCAATCACATCTATGAGGGCCTGGTGCGCTATGGGCCTGAATTCCGGATCGAGCCCGCACTTGCCACCGAATGGAAGCTGGTTGATGGCAAGACCTGGCGCTTCACCTTGCGAAAGGGCGTGAAGTTCCATGACGGCGCCGATTTTACGGCCGACGACGTGGTTGCATCCTTCACCCGCGTTTCCGATGCGACCTCACCGCTACGTGGAAACATTCCGCTCTATGCTGGCGTGACCAAGGTTGACGACTATACTGTCGATATCGCCGTTACTGCGCCGACCTCGCTGTTCCTCAACGACATCACCAACATTTTCATCTTTGATGCCGGCTGGCTGAAGACCAACAATAGCGAGAAGCCGACGGACGTTGCCACGAAGACCGAAGGCTATACCACCATGCACACCAACGGCACGGGCCCGTTCAAGCTCGAAAGCCGTGTGCCGGACAGCAAGACGGTTCTCGTCGTCAATGACGGGTGGTGGGATGAGAAGAAGCATAATCTCGACCGTATCGAGTTCGTGCCGATCGCCTCTGCCGCAACCCGTGTTGCTGCGCTTCTCTCCGGGGAAATTGATCTCATCGACAGCGCGCCGATCCAGGACCTGCCGCGGCTTGAGTCGTCGCCGGGCATCACCGTCAAGAAGCGCACCGAGCTGCGCACTGTTTTCCTGAACTTCAACCGCAAGGAAAAGCTGGAAGACGGTCGTCCGAACCCCTTCAACGACATCCGCGTGCGTCAGGCTGTCGAAGCCTCTGTCGACCGTGAGCTCATCAACAAAAAAGTCATGCGCGGCCTTGCCCGCCCTTCCGGTTCGTTGATCGCGCCAGAAATCTCCGGCTACGACAAGGCACTCGATACCTATAGTCCGGCTGATCCGGAACTGTCGAAGAAGCTGCTGGTCGAAGCCGGCCAGACGGATCTCGCCTTCACCTACACTTGCATGAATGACGAAAGCATCAACGAGGAAGATATCTGCTCAGGTATCGCCAACATGATGAAGCGCGGCGGTTTCAAACCAACGATCGATATCGCTCCGCGCGCCGTCCAAACCCCGAAGCGCAGCGCCGGCAAGGCCGACATGTTCAACCTCAGCTGGGCGAACGAGCCGACGCTAGATGCCTACTCGATGTTGGCGCAGGTGCTGTCGACCAAGCAAGGCGCAATGGGGGTTTCCAATTACGGCAACTGGTCCAATCCGGAACTCGACAAGCTCGTTGCCGCCGCTGCCCAGGAACCGGACAATGCCAAGCGCCTTGCGCTTGAAGGCCAGGCCCTGAAGATCGCCAAGGACGAAGTCATGCTGATTCCGCTGCACCAGCAGCCGATCGCCTGGGCCATGCTGGGCACGGTCAAGAGTATCGACTTTCGCGCCGATAACAAACCGCGCCAGTGGTTGACCAAGATGGGACAGTAACGGCCAGACATTCTCGTGTGACAATAGAAGAGCGTTTCATCGAGCCATGAAGCGCTCTTTTCATGTGGGGTTGCACGAGTTCCACCGGTCACAGCTCGGCCGAAAATGTTGGAAATAACGCAATTTTTAATCACCAATATTGTCTACAATTACGTTGACAACTTTTTAAAGCCTGTCTTAATAGGCAAAGACGAGAGCAAGGGAGGTTGTGCGCGGAGGAGTGCTCGTCTCGCTACGATCGGCAAGCTGCAGCGGCGGGCGCTCGGCTTCCCGCGAGCCGGTCTCCCAGCTCTTGATGTGATTGATCGAGCCGTCCGGCCTTTTGCCGGGAGTGGCGCGCACCTAAGGGGTTCCCATGCTGGTTTTCATCATCAAGCGCCTCGGGAATGCGATCCTGGTGATGCTTGCCGTCGCCATGCTTGCCTTCCTGATCTTCAGGTTGGCGGGTGACCCCGTCGAGCTGATGGTCGGAGAGCAGACCTCGCAAGCGGACAAGGATGCGCTGCGCGAACGGCTGGGCCTTAATGACGGTCTCATCACCCAATATGTGCGTTTCGTCGGCGATGCGGCGCAGGGCAATTTCGGCGTTTCCTACCGCAACGGCCAGAAGGTGCTGCCGCTGATCGCCGAACGCTTCCCCGCGACACTGGAATTGGTGCTGGTCGCAACATTTCTGTCGCTCGTCGTCGGCCTGCCGCTTGGGGTGATTACAGCCATCAAGCGCGGCAAGTGGTATACTGAAGGCCTGCAGTTCCTGTCTATTGTCGGGGTTTCACTACCGAGCTTCGTCGTCGGCATCCTGCTCATCCTCGTCTTCGCCGTCATTCTTGGCTGGGCGCCATCCTTCGGGCGCGGGGACGTGGTGCAGATCGGCTGGTGGTCGACGGGGTTCCTGACGCCGTCCGGGCGCGCCGCCCTGATCTTGCCGTCGATCGCGCTGGCACTCTATCAGATCACGCTCGTCATGCGGCTGGTGCGCGCTGAAATGCTGGAAGTCCTTCGATCGGATTTCGTCAAGTTCGCCCGCGCCCGCGGTATCCCGCGTTGGCGCATCTATTTCCGCCATGCCTTGCGCAACTGTCTGATGCCGGTCGTCACCATGACGGCCATGAATGTCGGTTCGCTGATTGCGTTTGCGTTGATCACCGAGACCGTCTTCCAGTGGCCGGGTATGGGCATGCTGTTTATCCAGGCGGTGACCTTCCTCGATATCCCCGTCATGGCCGCCTATCTCTGCATCATCGCCTTCATCTTCGTCGTGCTAAACACGCTGGTCGATATCACCTATGCGGTGATCGATCCCCGTCTGCGTTCGACACGCTAACTTAAGGGGACCGGTTCGATGACCCTTCCACAAACGACCATGCAGCCAACGGCAAAGCCGACCCGTCCCTCGATCCTGAGGCGTATCCGCAGCAGCGACATCTGGTGGTCATTCACCCAGAGCCGCTCGGCGCAGATCAGCGCGCTCGTGCTGGCGATCCTCGTTCTCGCGGCGGTCTTTGCCCCGCTGATCGCCCCGCAAAATCCCTATGACGGCGCTTCACTCGACATGTGGAAGGCGGAACTGCCGCCGATCTGGGCTCCTGAAGGCGAATGGCCCTACCTGCTCGGCACGGATACGCAGGGACGCGATATGCTCTCAGCTATCCTCTACGGCACACGCATTTCCATCGTCATCGGCGTCGCCTCCGTGGTGCTGTCGCTGGTGATCGGCATGGCTGCGGGTTTGATCGCCGGCTATTTCGGCGGCTTCACCGACAACCTTTTGATGCGCATTGGCGATATCACGCTGTCGATCCCGACCATCCTTGTCGCCATCCTTGTTTCGACGGTTGTTCGGCAGATGCTCCCGGAATATCTGCGCGACGCCGGAGCTTCTGCGGTGCTCGTGCTTGCCATCGCGCTCTCAGCCTGGGTGCAGTATGCACGAACTGTACGTGCCCAGGCGATCGTGGAAAGCGGCAAGGACTATGTATCGGCGGCAAAACTCATTGGTGTGCCGGCCCGCCGCATCATGATGCTGCACATCCTGCCCAACACGCTGACACCGGTCATGGTCGCCGCTACGCTGAACTTCGGCATGGCGATCCTGACGGAAGCGACGCTGTCGTTCCTCGGCATTGGCATGCCGCCGACCCAGCCGTCACTCGGCACGCTGATCCGCATTGGCAACCAGTTCCTGTTTTCCGGTTCCTGGTGGATCGTCCTGTTTCCCGTCATTCAACTCTGCCTGCTTGTCGTCACCGTCAACATGCTCGGCGACTGGTTGCGTGACGCCCTTAATCCGAAACTGAGGTAAGTCCCATGCACGATCTGCTTCTCCGCAATGTCAGGCCTATGGCCGGCGAAAGCTGCGACATCCTGATCAAGAACGGAAAGATCGCAGGCCTTGGTACCTATCAGCCCGAGACCGGCATGGCCGTGGAGGATGGTCACGGTGCAATCGTTTCGCCAGGCCTGATTGATGCCCATACCCATCTCGACAAGACGACCTGGGGCATGCCTTGGCATGTCAACAATCGTGCCGCGATCCTGCGTGGCCGCATCGACTTCGAACGCGAAAACCGCCTGGACATAGGCATCGATCCGCATCGCCAGTCGATGCGACACGCAATCGGCCTTGCGGCCCACGGCTCAACCCATATCCGCAGCCATGTCGATATCGACACTACGCACGGCCTGTCGATCGTAGAAGGCGTCTGGAAGACACGGGATGCGCTGAAGGGCATCATCGATATCGAAATTGTCGCCTTCCCGCAGTCCGGCGTCATGGTCATGCCGGGCACAGTGGAGCTTCTGGACGAAGCCCTGCGTCAAGGCTGCGAGGTGCTTGGTGGTATCGACCCCTGCGGTATCGATCGGGACCCCAAGGGGCAGCTCGACATCCTCTTTGCGCTTGCCGTCAAGCACGGCGTCGATATCGACATCCATTTGCACGAGGCAGGCGAACTGGGTGCCTTTACGATGGAACTGATTTTCGAGCGCATCCGCGCCAACGGTATGGAAGGCAAGGTGGCGATCAGTCACGCCTTCGCGCTCGGCATGAACGACTATCTCCGCGTCGGCAAGCTGATTGAAGAGATCGCCCGCCTCGACGTCGCGATCCTGACCACCGGTGCGCCCTCGGCCACCGTGCCCTCGATCATGCGACTGAAGGAAGCCGGCGTGCGGGTCGGCGGCGGCTGTGACGGCATTCAGGATACCTGGGGTCCGTGGGGCCAACCGGACATGCTCGACCGCGCAAAGATCATCGGCATGAAGAATGGCCTGCGCTCGGATATCGAGCTGGCCCATGTGCTGCACGTCGTCTCCCAGGGAGGCGCCGATGTCATGCGACTGGAGGGGTACGGCCTCGATGTCGGCTGCAATGCCGACTTCACGCTCTTGACCGGCGAAACTCTCGCCCATGCCGTCGTTGACATTGCACCGCGGCCGCTGGTCGTCAAGGGTGGTCGCGTCGTTGCCCGTCAGGGCAAGGCTATAGTGGAGATGCCATGATGAGCGATCTTTCCCTCGATCTCGGCCGTCGCCCCGAAGGCCGCACGCTGATCACTGCAAGCTGGGTTGTCGGCCACAGGGACGGCGCCCACCGCCTGCTGCGCAACGGCGAAGTGGTGTTCGAAGGTGGCGAAATCCTGTTTGTCGGCCATCGCTTCCCTGGCGAAGTCGCCCGCCGCATCGATTACGGCAATGCGCTGATCAGCCCCGGCCTGATCGATCTCGATGCCTTGTCGGATCTCGATACAACCATACTCGGTATCGATCACCATCCCGGTTGGGCCAAAGGCCGGGTCTGGCCGCGCTCCTATGTCGAGGCTGGTCCCTATGAAATGTACAGCCAGGAAGAGCTGGCCTTCCAGAAGCGCTTCGCCTTTGGACAACTGCTCTTGAACGGCATCACCACCGCTGCTCCGATCGCCTCGCTGTTCTATCGCGAATGGGGCGAAACGGTCGCCGAATTCGATGCTGCCGCCGATGCTGCCGGCGAACTCGGTTTGCGGGTCTATCTGAGCCCCGCCTACCGCTCCGGCGGTATGGTGCTGGAACAGCCCGGTCGCATGGTACCGGTGTTCGACGAGGAGCGTGGTTTCCAAGGCTTGAAGGAAGCCATCGCCTATATCGAGCGTCAGAACGGCCGCCATGGCGATCTCGTGCGCGGTATGCTGGCGCCCGACCGGGTAGAGACCAGTACGCTCGCGCTGATTCAGCGCACGGATGCGGCAGCCCGCGATCTCGGCTGCAAGTTCCGCCTGCACATGGCCCAGGGTGCGATGGAAGTCGATACGGTGCGGATGCTGCACGGCACGACGGCGCCGGTCTGGCTGGCCAATGCCGGCCTGCTCAGCGATCGGTTGATCGCGCCGCATGCGACCAATGCGACGGAAGAGGACCTGGGACTCTACGCGGAAAACGGCGTCTCGATCGTCCACTGCCCCCTGGTTTCCGGCCGTGGCGGCAGCATCCTCAATTCCTTCTCCGCCTGCCGCAAGCGGGGCATCAACATCGCGATGGGCACGGACACGACACCGGCGGACATGCTGATGAACCTGCTCGCCGGCCTGATCACCGGCCGCATCGCCGACGGTGCACCCGACAAGCTGCGTACGGTCGATCTCTTCGATGCGGCCACGATCGGTGGCGCTCGCGCGCTCGGGCGCGATGATATCGGCCACCTGTCGCCTGGCGCCCGCGCCGATATCGCCGTCTTCGATCTCGATGACGCAGTGATGGCGCCGTCGATTGACCCGATCACGACGTTGGTCACCGGCGGTTCGGGTAAGGTCACCCGCGCCGTCTTCGTCGATGGCCGCGTCTCGATGCTGTCGCGCAAGGTGGCGGGCATCGACATGGAAAGGGCCCGCATTCAGGCACAGGTCCAGTACGACAGACTGATCGCCAAATACCCCGAGCGAAGCTGGGACAATCCCCCGGTTTCGGAAATCTTCCCGCCGAGCTATCCAATCGAGGTGGACGCAAATGGGTGAAGCACAACAGGCGGTCATCGATGTCCGCAACCTGAAGGTCGAGTTTCCAGGTCGCCGCGGCACGGTGACTGCGCTGTCTGATGTTAGCCTTTCGATTCGTGCGGGCGAAATTCTCGGCGTGGTCGGGGAGTCCGGCGCCGGCAAGTCGATGACCGGCCTTGCCATCCAGGGCCTGCTCGAACGTCCCGGTCGGATCGCCGCCGGCGAAATCTGGCTTGGCCAACGCCGAATCGACTCGCTTGACGACAAGGAAATGGAGCGCATCCGCGGCCGCGAGATCGGCGCGATCTTCCAGGACCCGCTGACCTCGCTAAACCCGCTGTTCACGGTCGGCGCGCAACTCACCGAAACCATCCGCCAGCATCTCTCACTCGGTAAGGCCGAAGCGCGGGCACGCGCCGTTCAGCTCTTGCGCGATGTGGGCATCCCCTCGCCGGAGGAGCGGGTCAGCCACTATCCGCACCAGTTTTCCGGCGGCATGCGCCAGCGCGTGGTGATCGCGCTTGCACTCGCAGCGTCCCCGAAGCTGGTCATCGCCGACGAGCCGACGACGGCGCTCGACGTGTCGATCCAGGCGCAGATCATTTCGCTGCTGCGCCGTCTCTGCAAGGAGAAGCAGACTGCCGTCATGCTCGTGACCCACGACATGGGCGTCATAGCGGAAGCCGCCGATCGCGTTGCGGTAATGTATGCCGGCCGCCTCATCGAGATCGGCCCGGTCGAGCAAGTGCTGCATGCCCCGTGCCATCCATATACGCAGGGGCTGATGGCCTCGATCCCGTCGCTCGGCGCGCGGGTGCAGAAACTGAACCAAATCGACGGTTCGATGCCCCGGCTAGACGCGATTCCGCCCGGCTGCAGCTTCAATCCGCGCTGTCGCTCCGCCGGGGCGCGGTGTCTAGACCAACGTCCCGAACTCACCGCTGTCGGCGATGGTGCAAGTGCCTGCTGGCTGAACGCAGGAGGAACCGCATGACCGTATCCGCTCAGAAAGTACCGGCGCTGACCGTCCGCGGCCTGTCCATGACCTTCGACGTTTCCGCCCCTTGGCTGAACCGCGTCATCGAGCGTAAGCCCCGTCAGTTCGTGCAGGCCGTAAACGGCATCGATTTCACTGTGCCGGCCGGCGGCTGCCTCAGCATCGTCGGCGAAAGCGGTTGCGGCAAGTCGACCGTGGCGCGGCTGGTGACCGGCCTGTTCAACCCGAGCGCGGGCGAAATTGGCTTCGCGCCGGGCCGCAAGGGGGCGCCACTCTCCGCCCAGATGATCTTCCAGGACCCCTATGCCTCGCTCAACCCACGCTGGCGGGTGAAGAACATCATCGCAGAACCGCTGCGCGAGCTGAAGCTGCGGGAGACGCGGGCCGAGATCACCGAGCGCGTGGAAGACCTGCTGCGCACAGTTGGTCTTTCAGCCTCGGACGGCGAAAAATTCCCGCACGAATTTTCGGGCGGCCAGCGCCAGCGTATCTCCATTGCACGTGCGCTTGCGAGCGAGCCGGAATTCCTAGTCTGCGACGAGCCGACGTCGGCGCTCGATGTTTCGGTACAAGCGCAAGTTCTGAACCTCATGCGCCGGTTGCAGGATGAGCTGGGCCTGACATATCTCTTCATCAGCCATGACATGAGCGTGGTACGGCACATGTCGGATCGCATCGCTGTCATGTATCTCGGCCGCATCGTGGAAGAGGGGGAGACGGAAGAGCTCTTCGCGAACCCGCGCCATCCCTATACGCAGCTTCTGTTGCAGACCATTCCCAACATCGACGCGCCGCAGCGCGATCGGGAGCTTTCGGGCGGCGAAGTGCCGAGCCCGCTAAAGCCGCCGACAGGGTGCACTTTCCATCCGCGCTGTCCGATGGCGACCGCGCGCTGCTCGGCCGAAGTGCCGGCCGTGCGCACGCTTGCCGGTGGCACGCGCGTTTCCTGCCATCTGGTAAACGATGAGGTCGTTCCGGCTTGAGTCGGCATTCATATTGCAAGGTGCGGCTTGCCACCTTCGCCGCAGCCGGGCGGAGGGGCTAGACGGACCGGATAAAGGGGAAGGCTTCCTCAGGGTCGTGGAGACAACCTCTCATCGCCTCGCATTCGCTCGGCACTAGCTTCGATTGTCACGCCAGCGCGGCACGCAGGTCGTGAGAAAGGTCGCGGATCTCGCTGAGGTCGAGCTCGGATTCAACGTGTTCGAGATGATGCGCCATCAGGTGGGTCGCCTTGTCTGCATCGTTGGCAGCGATCGCCTCTACGATCTCGGCGTGCTCGTCAGGTCCGCAGTTGAAGCGGTTTGTGTTGCGATAGACGGCTGTGATCAGGGAGGAACGGGAGATCAAGTCCCTCATGGTGGTGAATAGGAAGTCGGAACCGACGGTTTCAGCAAGCAGCAGGTGGAAGCCGCCGGAGAGCTTTATGATATCAGTGGTGACATCCTGGGTATTGGCGACGCGCTCCTTGGCAACATGCTCGCGCAGGCGCTTCAGGTCAGCTTTGGAGACGGACTTGCACAGGCGCTCAACAACGCAACGCTCCACCGTGCGACGCACGAAGAACACGTCGCGCGCCTCTTCGACGGAGGGCTTGGAAACGAAGGCGCCGCGATTGGGAATGATGGTGACGAGACCGTCGCGTTCCAGAACTGTCAGCGCCCGGCGGATGCGGGCGCGGCTGACATTGAAGATCGCGGCCAGTTGCTCTTCCTTCAGCTGTACCCCCGGACGCAGTCGACGCTCGGCGATGGACAGCCAGACTTTCTCGACAATCTGCTGCGTAGAAGGACCGTTTTGCTCAGTCATCAAGTTGACTCCCCATTGGCCGTAGAGAGCGTGATGCCGCAGAAAAAGTCAACCGCAACAATGGGATTTTGATTGCAAGATTGTGAACAATATGAAACGATATTGTTGATTAAAATACCGGAACTCGATCATGGAATTCGACTTCACCCAGCTTGAGCCGCAAAGCCGCTACCGTCTGCTGACGAACTTCATCGGCCCGCGCCCGATTGCGCTTGTCACGACCCGGTCCGAAGCCGGCCACAACAATGCAGCGCCGATGAGCTTCTTCAACGTCTTCTCTCACGATCCGCCCATCGTGGTGCTCGGTATTCAACCGCGCCTTTCCGGCGAAGAAAAAGACACGATGGCCAATATTCGCCGGACGCAGGAATTCGCCATCTCCATGGTGGATATGACCATTTCCCGGCAAATGCTGGTGTGCGGACTGGGGTTTGACAACGAGATCGACGAACTCTCCATGGCCGGGCTGACGGCGAAGACCTGCAGCAAGATCGACGCGAGTTATCCTGCTGAAGCACCGTGCGTTTTCGAATGCCGGATCGAGCGGTTGATCGACTACCCGCGTCGTACCCTCGTTCTTGGCGAAGTTGTTCACATGCACGTCCGCCGCGAATGCCTGGATGAAGAGGGGCGCTATGTCGACCCTGAGCGCTACCAGCCTATCGCTCGGTTGCATGCCGACAATTACATCACGTCGGACCGTCAGTTCGTCCTGACGGCTCCACCGATTGCCGATTTCATAAAGCCGCAAGACAAATAAGGGCTTTGAAAGGTTCGACCATATGCACATTCGTTTGATCAATCCGAATTCAACCGCGTCCATGACGGCCCAGGCGCTGGCTAGTGCCCTGCGTGTGAAGCAGCGGGATACGGATGTCTCCGCCGTCAACCCCTTCGATGCCCCGGTCAGTATCGAGGGTGGTGCTGATGAAGCGATGGCGGTACCGGGCATGCTGGATGAAATACGCAAGGGCGAGCATCTGGGCGTCGATGCCTATGTCGTTGCCTGCTTTGACGATCCGGGGCTCCATGCCGCCCGTGAGGTAGCGCGGGGACCGGTGATCGGTATCTGCCAGGCCGCCGTACAGGTCGCCATGACCATCAGTCGCCGCTTCTCGATCATCACCACGTTGCCGCGCTCCATCCCTATAATCGAGGATCTGGTGAGCGATTATGGCGCCGAGCGTCATTGCCGGAAGGTGCGAGCCATCAACCTGCCGGTGCTCGGGCTGGAGGAAGATCCGGTTGCCGCCGAGCAGTTGTTGATCCGCGAGATCGAGATTGCCAAGAAGGACGACCGGGCCGAAGCCATCATCCTCGGTTGCGCCGGCATGTCGGCACTCTGCGATCGGTTGCGCGAGGCCACGGGCGTTCCTGTCATTGACGGCGTAACATCGGCGATCAAACTAGCCGAGGCTTTGGTCGGTGCCGGGTATACGACGTCGAAGGTCAATGCCTATGATTATCCGCGCATCAAGGAGACCAAGGTGGCTGCCTGCGCGTGAATTGGAAACCAGACGACGACAACAGCAAAGCGCCTAACCACGGCCGCGCGACAAAAAGTTGATCGTCGAGTAACGGCCTTCGACGCGCCAGCACGTTTCCCGGTCTGTTGGCCACGGCGTTTCTGAGAATCGCCCTCTGCACGCGTTCGCGGCTTTAGGGTGGCAGGGTACGCGACTGGGCCTACCGCTAGCAGCACATTGCAATGGGCTATGTCGCTCTTCGGCGTCCTGTTCCGGCCAGGCCATACGGGAGCTGCCGTCGACCTTTCGAGGATTGCAGGACTCGCTCCGTCAGGCGTGATCTGCGAGGTGGCAACGAAAGCCCACTTTCCAGACTTGGAAGTATTCGCGAAGCGGCACGGTCTTCAGGGCCAAGGCTGACCGAGTCCACCGGCGATCGCGTTCAACGCAATCGGAAAATGTAGCGCTCCGGGAACGTCTCTAAGCTTGGCGCATTTGGTACCATCATGGGAAGCTCAAGTCCAAACCGAGCATCCTGCTAAAGGTGAAGGCGACTAGCCCCACGCCTATTAGTGCTAGCATGAAGACTGCAGCCATCTTGCCGCCGGTGCGTAGCATAGCTTGCGTTTCCCCCTTCTCCCCCTGATCGTAGTGCCACTTGATGGCGAAGAACATGGCGATGCCTAACGCCAGTAGCTTAAACGTAACGAAGACTATAGGTACCCAATCCATAATGAAGGCTCTCATGTGCATCGTGACGACCAATTGTGTAGCCGTATTTGCAAGCACCCCGGCTTCCGGCTTGACACGTCAACGCGTTTTCAATTCGGTCTGCGATTGCTGGTGTCGATATCAACCGCGCTCGGTGTGCGATTGCGTGGTTCCCGTCGAACCTAGTCTGGGTCGATCATTCCCTCTTTTGCGTCGAAGCGGAACCGGCTGCTGATAAGCCGGCCTTTCAACGCCCGAAGGGGCAGAAGACAAGCGAGAAGCACGGGCGGAAAAGCGGCGAAGAGGTGGACCCAGACAGAAGGCGAATAAGCAACCTGGATCCGCCACGCCAGCGCAACACCTGTTACCCATATGAAGCAAATTACAAAGAACGCCAGTCTATCCGCCGGCGCGGCCAAAGAACGATCGGGGCCACAAACTTCGCATTTAGGCTTCACAGTTAGAAAGCCAACATAGCGCTGGCTTTGCCCGCACTGGGGACACAGCCCTCGCAATTCAGTTTTGATTGACGACGGCGGAGGCCATTGGTTGGTCATTTTCGTGCGTTCCAAGAATTGATCGGATGTGTCTATGCCCGCAGGAGCCGACGTCAGTCGTGCTCGATTTGCGGCTCGGGTGCCGTAGGCCTCACGTAGTCGCGGTCGATTTTTCCCTCCTCTGCCTTGAAGAAGAACTGACTGTTGATCAGCCAGCCCTTCAATGGCCGGAGCGGCAAAAGACATGCCAGCAGTACCAGCGGTAGAGAGGTGAATAGGTGCACCCATATTGAGGGGGAATAGGCAACCTCAATCCAACATGCCACCGCGACGGCCGGCACGCATGTGAAGCAGATCACGAAAAACGCCGGCCCGTCTGCGGGATCGGCGAAGGAGTAGTCGAGGCCGCAAACTTCGCATTTGGGCTTCACAGTCAAAAAGCCGTCAAAAAGATGCCCTTGCCCGCACTGGGGACACAATCCGCGCAGTCCCGTTTGAATGGGTGGCAGTGGAGGCCATTCCATCGTCATCGCGTTACACTTCCAGAATTGATTGAATTAATGTATGCATACAATAATCCAATCAACTCCTACAGTTTACAATTTGTCGCAGCTGTCAGCGCGTACCTGAACGTGATTGACCGGTTCAGTTTTAAGCCTGAACACCGCCGCAACCTCGACGCATCTGGGAGCTGCCACTCGATCACCACTCCAACAAAACATCATTTCTGTTATTATGGCCCCGAATTTCTGGGAGCCGTTCATCCCGGCCCAATCTCCTTGACAATCAGGAGAAATATATGGAGCTTATATGGATACCATGTAGTTACATTGAATGGAAAATCGATGACCGCGGCATCTTGGACACCTTACCTTGGCACCCGCGAGGGACCCATTTATCTATCGATTGCGGATGCTTTGGCCGAGGACATCGCAAGTGGTCGATTGGCCGAAGGGGTGCAACTTCCAACGCAGCGCAAACTCGCTGACGACCTCGGCATAGACTTCACCACAGTCAGCCGAGCCTACTCGGAGGCCCGCAGCCGTGGCCTGATTGAAGGCAAGGTGGGTCAAGGAACATACGTGCGATCAAAGCGTGGCGCGCGACCATCACAACAGCCCTCTGGCGTCGTCGACATGAGCATGAACCTGCCGCCGCGGTTTCTCGATCCCGTCCTGGAACAGAGAATGTGGGATGGGGCGAAAGACCTTCAGCAACAGGGCTTGGACCTCCTGCTAAGGTATCAGGAACCCGGCGGCATCATGGAGGATCGTATCGTCGGCGCGTCTTGGCTTTCAAGGCGGCTTCCGGGGATATCGCCTGATCGTGTGGTCGTTGCCTCAGGCGCGCAGGGAGCGCTTCACGCCATTCTCAGCGTCCTGACAGAGCCCGGCGATGTCGTCTGCGCGGAAGAACTCACGTACCCCGGATTCCGCTCGATCGCATCCCATCTCAGGCTCAAATTGGCACCGGTTGCAATGGACGATCACGGGCTTATTCCGGACGCCTTTGCGCAGGTATGCAGGGAGGCGAAGCCGAAAGCGCTCTATTGTATGCCAACGCTTCACAATCCGACTACACGGACACTGCCCGTTCATCGAAGGCACGATCTCGTAAATGTTGCGCGGACATATGGCGTGCCGATTATCGAGGACGACGCGTATAGCGCCCTTGTCCCGGCCCCGCAACCGCCACTCGCAGCACTGCTGCCCGAGGCGGTCTATCATGTGGCGAGCTTATCCAAATGCCTGTCTCCCGCCCTTCGAGTCGCATATGTCGCCGTGCCGGAAGGTCGTACGCAGAGGGTGGCCAACGCGATCCGGGCGTCGGCGTCAATTGTTTCTCCGCTCACGAGTGCTCTCGCGTCTCAATGGATAGAGACGGGAGTAGCGGATGTTGTCAGAGGCGAAATAGTCAAGGAAACAGCGAAGCGCCTGGATGCCGTCAAGGCGCTCCTTCCGTTCGATGTTGAATCCTCTCCGGGCGGCTTCCACGTGTGGCTTAAGGTTCCTGAACCTTGGACGCGAGGCGAACTGGTTTCCAGATTGCGTTCGATAGGGATCGGTATCGTCACCAGCGACGCCTTTGCGATTGCCTCCGCGCCCGAAGCCATACGACTTGCGCTTGGCGCGCCGGTGAACCTGGAGGAACTTACACGCGCCCTCCGGATTTTGGCAGACCTTCTAGCCCAGCAGCCCGCGTTCTCGACGATGGTGGTCTGACCGAAGAGTCGCAAGGCCTCGACCATCCTCACCGTCGTCCGCTTAGGCCCGTTACAGAAGCCGTGTCTCTGCGTAGTTATCGTCGTAGTCGTCGTTTGCGTGGCCGATCTCATGGATGGCAGCTCGGACCAAGAAGCCTGATCGGGTCAACCCTTGGGCTTCCGCGAACGCATCGATTGCCTTCAGGACATCTTCTGGCAGAGTGATATTTACGCGAACCGCACTTTTGGCTTCCGTCTTGACGCCAACTAGAATTGCAACGCCGTCTTGGCTCTCCGCGTCTGCCATCACCGCCTCCAGTGTGGAGGGTTTGGGAATTGCCTTGCCGTCTTCGGCTAGACCTTCGATGTGTAGGGCTAAGGCTTCTTCGGCCATAGCTCGCGCATCGTCGAGGTCAGTTCCAGCAGTGATCAGGCCAGGAAAATCGGGAAAGGACACGCCGTAATCACTGTCAGCGTCCTTGTGGATCAATCCGATATAATTGCGCATGGTCGCTACCTCAGTTTAAGTCCGGCTGGCTTCTCGATACTCTTCACTGTTCCGACTGGGATGTCCCTTTTCGGGTGTGGAACAGTGACGCGTCCAGGTTTCTCGGGATGCCTAAACTGGACATGGCTGCCATCGGTGGCGACTTCGTACCAGCCATCCTTTTGCAAGACCACAATGATATCTCCGCACTTCATCACTTCAGGCCGAAACGGTCACTCGGTCGCGCGGCGATCAATTTCGCTGCAAGGGGATTCCGATCGGGGATTCTGGCCCGTGATAAGCTCGCGGTCTTCCACCACATCCGGGGAAAAGTCGACTGGGTTCGTTGTGACTTCGCCACCCGCCAGGCTCAGCGCGTCTGGCATCGTGAAATAAAGTTTGCCATGGAGAATCTGCTGTTCGATTGGTTTCTCTTCGCTGGCTGAGGAACCGAGCCGTCTGGTGGCCAGTCCCCTTAATGGGTCGTGTTCAAGCGGCCCATTGTGCTTGAGATGACGTGGAAAAGGGATTGGAAAGCCCCGTCAGTTCATCCACGCATGTTGTGCACTATACCAGTTTCACAAATGGGGCCGATGAACGCGTCGAGCGAGCCAAGCACTCCAGAAGAGGCTGGCGAAGAACCGAAGCGGCTCATCGAAACCGGCGCCGGCCAGCAGGGAAATCACTGCTTTTTCCGAACGAGGCGGTTCGGCGCCCTGCAGGATCTTGCCCATTTTGGCCTCGACCTCTTCCGGCCCTGCACCGTTCATGCGCCATCGAGCCGCCCAGGCGGCCATAAGCAGGGGCTGGGACGCATAGGTCCGGTAATTCCCGGCGAGTACTAAGGGTGCGCCCGGCTGCAGACGCGTTGCGATCTGCGCCAGAATATCCTGCTTCGCCGCATCTCCCGGCAGATGGTGCAATACGCCAATCATGATCGCCGCATCGAATGACGGCGCGGGATCGAGATCGGCGACAGCACCCAAAATGGCTTCCACGCGGCCCGACACGCCGGCGTTCGCCAGATGCGTCCGTGCAAGATCCAGCATCGGCGACGACGGATCGACGGCGACGAAGTTCCATTTGGGCTCCAGCCGGGCGGCGGCGACAATTTCGCCCCCAGTCCCTCCGGCCCCGACAACCAACACGCGTGCCGGCTTTTCCTCGCCCAGCGCAGCCGACAGCATGCAGGCGGAAAGCTCATGGCAGGCGTCATATCCGGCCAGCGCGATCCGGCTCTGCCGTGCGTACTCCCCTGCGCGGGTGGCGTCGAATTTGGCGGCGGAACCCTGTGTCATGCGATCACCTCGATTGTTTCCTGGGCAGGCTGGTATGGGGCCCGACGACAGGATAGAAGATTTGCGAGCAGGATATGGAAGAAAGGCATGATTGAAAGTTCGCATTTCGAGCATAAACATGATCGGCTAACAGCTTTTCTCAAAGCCTTTCCAC
The DNA here is from genome assembly GCF_014851575.1 of Rhizobium sp. RHZ02. Classification (NCBI taxonomy): domain Bacteria; kingdom Pseudomonadati; phylum Pseudomonadota; class Alphaproteobacteria; order Hyphomicrobiales; family Rhizobiaceae; genus Rhizobium; species Rhizobium sp. RHZ02. Next base: position 37,105 of record NZ_JACUZX010000013.1, on the reverse strand, counting down.
TTAGTGCTACGCCTTGCAACTCGGCGGAGGCTGCGAATCTTCTTATCGTTGGCGCCGGTGGTTCCGGCGGGGCGACCGACCTGCTTTACCGCGCCCGATCAGCGGGGGCGTTGCCAGAAGGGGTGACTCTATATGCTGGCGCCAAAGTCGATTTTGGTGGCAATATGAATCCGTTGGTCGGCGCGTTGCCCGATGAATTGCGCTTCTCATTGCCGGACGAGCCGCAATTGTTGGGCTTGTCCGAGCTGGTCATAGCTGAGGTCGCCCACGCGCGATGCGGTGGAGGGACGATCAAAGCACGGCTGTGCGAGATCGTCGTCGTGTGGGCTATCCGCAAAGCGATAGCAATCGGCACTGTCGACGGCGGGTTGCTGGCGGGCCTCGCTCATCCCAGACTTTATGTTAGCCTGGTTGCCATGCACGACGATCCTCAGCGGAACTGGCGGATTGCGGATCTAGCGGCCGTAGCGGACATGTCGCGGGGAAAGTTCATCGGAGCCTTCACGCAAACCGTCGGCCAGTCGCCTGTAGCCTATTTGAACGCCTGGCGTTTGGCATTGGGACGCGCTGAGCTGCGATCTGGCCGGAGTGTCAAATCGGTCGCCGCCCTTGTCGGCTTCGGCAGTGCTACCGCGTTCTCCCGCGCATTTTCGCGCAAATTCGGGTCTCCCCCGATAAAGAGCAAAGCGCATGGATGATGCACACCATCGTCGTCGACTCTGGTGCTTTCCGTGGACACTCGTCTTCCGCGACTGCCCCACCGATAACGAGAACGGAACGGCTGCCTCCAATACAAGACGTTGCAAATTTGAGGAGTTCCGATGGTAAGCGGAAAGTTTCTGGCCGAGCCGAGGCCATGCTTCGAGGAAAATGGCGTGATGAAGGATCTTTTTTGACATGACCTTCCGTTTCTCTCGGCGCTAGTGCCGAGGGCGAGCGGAAAATAGGAGAGGTGGCCTCTAACAAAGCATGTTCAGTGATGGGCTGAACCGCGCCAATGCGACCAGAGTACTCGGGTGCGTGGAAAGAGCCGTCAGACGGCGGCTTGCGTTCAACAATGCGGACATGATCGTCAGAGCAATCAAGCGTGGATGGCTTCGGCCTGGGCTTCGTCATCAGGATAGTGTCGCCGACCATCTAGCGAACGACAGGTTGATCCGTGTACTCGACGCCTGGTGCACGCTGTCACCTTATACTACCCGGGTAGGCGGCAACCTTCGGCAGCGTTTTCGTGCTGGTCGAGGCCCTTCGCTACCACTGTGAATGAGCTTGCGGGCTTCGAACTGGAAAGCAAAATGGAACCGGAAACCATTGACGAGTTTGAGACGACTGTGAGGTCTGCAACAAAGGCAGACATCGATCTCCTTGGCATGTACGGAGCGGAGCTTGTCTCGATCCACCACGGCTGGGATGCGCGACGCTTTATCGCCGGAGGTCCTAGAACTCCGACGGCATATTCGAGTCACCTGAGAGGTCAACTCGACAAGCCCGACGTCGTGGTTCTCGTTGCGGAGATCCATGGAAAGGTTGTTGGATACGCTTATGCGGGTCTTGAGGGATCCGATTATATGGCACTGCGTGGGCCGGCTGGCGCTATCTATGACATTTTCGTCGAGGAGAGCCACCGTCGACGAGGAGCCGGTCGAGCGTTGCTGACGGCAGTGGTCGGGGAATTGAGAGAGCGAGGGGCGACACAGATCGTCTTGTCGACAGCGCACCGTAATGACGACGGCCAACGTCTCTTCGCCTCCATGGGTTTTAAGCCAACGATGGTGGAAATGACCCTCCAGCTTTGAACTGCGGCCCCGATTGGCAACCGCTTTTGGATCGCCTGATGGGCGCCACCAAGTTGGCGAACCTCGACAAGATTGCAAACCGGCGGTTCCCATCGGATAATTCCGCGACACGCGGGGAGGAACATGAGCAGGGCGAATTACACGGACATTGCCCGCGAGGCGGGGGTGGGGACGGCCACCGTCGAGCGAGTGATGAACGGGCGAGGGGGCGTCAGGCCGGAACTGGTCGAGAAGGTCGTTATTGCCGCGCGCAGTCTGGATTATCCGCGCGTGCTTCCCGATACCCATCGTGGCCTGCTGCGGGTTGACGTTTTGATGGTTCGTCCGGAAACCACGTTTTATCGGCGGCTCTCCAAGGCATTTGAGCAGATCGCCCACAGTATTGATCCGCTGGTCGTCGTCCACAGGCGCTTCGTCGAGGAAATGAACCCGCAGGAAATCGCTCGGGCAATCACAGCGGCGGACTATCCGCGAGCTGGCCTTATACTCGCCGTCCCCAACAGCCCGCTGGTCAAGGCGGCGGTGGAAGCTGTGGCAGCGCAGGGTATCCCTATCGTCCATGTGGTTACGCGCGCGTCTGAGGATCAGGTCGAATTTGTCGGAATAGACAACTATGCCGCCGGCCGTACGGCGGCTCATTTCATCTGTCGCATGGTTCGGTCGCAGGGGCCGGTTGTCGCCCTTTGCCACCCTATCTACCAGGTGCATCGCGATCGGATCCGCGGCTTTTCCGAGTACTTCCGTGATCACCCCGGTTCGATCAACTTCGAGTGGCTCGGCTTTACCCGCGATGAGGAGCGGTTCAGTGCGGAGACCTTGATCATGGCGATGCAGAAATATTCGAACCTCGTCGGGCTCTATAATGCCGGTGGCGCGAATTCCGCCTTGATCGACGTTCTCCGCCGCAGCGACCGGGGCAGAGACATTCTTTTCGTCGGTCACGAACTGACCGACTACACCCGCACGGCGCTGCGCGACGGCATCATGGACGTGGTGCTGGATCAGGCGCCCGAAGCACAGGCGCAGCGCGCCCTCGATATCGTGCTGCACCGCGTCGGTCTTACGAAAATCGAGCCGGACCGTACCCCCATTCGCTTCATCACGATCACCGCCGAAAGCCTTTGATCTATTTTGATCAATGAAGTCTTCGCAGGTTTCAGTGTCTCCTGCTAGTTTCAAAAGCGGGAGGAGAGCCGGCGTTTCAAGGGAAACGACACGGATTCAAGCGCTTGGCCACTCCTTTCCGTAAAAGGATTTGCCGAAGGAGAGCGCCATGGACGACCTGAAATACGGGACGCGGAACAAGCGAGGCGACTGGGCGCCGAACAAGCCGGTCGAGACTGCGCCGCTGTTCGTCTTTCCCCCAAAGCTGTTGGCAATCGCAAAGTGGCTGCCGCACTATTTCTTCCCCTGGAACGTCATCTTCGCGGCTTCTGCTGTCGCCTATTGGGCTTTGATCATTCCGTCAGTCGAGACGCTGCAGACGTTGAGTGTTGGGTGGGCACTTTGGCTCTATGCGGTCAACGCAGTTTGCGTGTTCCTGTTCTACGGAGCCTTCGAGCTTCATCTCTATGTGTTGAAGCGGCAGGAAAACCGCTTCAAGTACAATTCCAAATTCCCGGCTGATCAGAAGAACAACGTCTTCTGGTTTGATCGCCAGAACCTCGACAACATGGTGCGTACATTCCTGTCGGGCGTGACGATCTGGACGGGCATCGAGGTCGTGATGCTCTGGGCTCATGCCAATGGCTACGCGCCGTGGCTGAGCTTTTCGGAAAATCCGTGGACACTGGCGCTTGTCGCTCTCGTTGTTCCTATCATCCATGAGTTCCATTTCTTCTGCATCCACAGGCTCATCCACACGCCGTTCCTCTACAAGTGGGTGCACTCGGTACACCACAATTCGGTGAATCCGTCGCCCTGGTCGTCGCTGTCGATGCATCCGGTGGAACATCTCCTTTATCTCGGAACCGCGTTTTATCACCTCATTCTGCCGTCAAACCCGATCCTGATGCTCTATCAGCTTCACTATGCGGGCTTCGGCGCAATCCCCGGTCATGTGGGCTTTGACAAGGTGGAAGTGGGTGAAGACAAGCTCGTCGACAGCCACGCCTATGCACATTACCTGCACCACAAGTATTTCGAGGTGAACTACGGCGATGCCCTGATCCCGCTCGATAAGTGGTTCGGGACCTGGCATGACGGCTCTGCCGACGGCGATGCCCGCATGCAGGAACGCTATCGCAAGCGCAAGGAAAGGCTCTCCGCCCGCAAGGCTTCCTCCGAACTGCAGGGAGCCGCCAAATGAGCTGGGTATCCGCATGCAAATTCGAAGACATCGAACAGGAAGGCGCGATCCGCTTTGATCATGAAGGCCGCACCTATGCGATCTACCGCGGACCGGATGACAGCATCTACTGCACGGCCGGTCTCTGCACCCATGAGAAGATCCATCTTGCGGACGGGCTCGTCATGGACTTCGAGGTGGAATGTCCCAAACATTCCGGTGCCTTCGACTATCGGACGGGGGAGGCCATGCGGCTTCCGGCCTGCGAGAACCTCAAGACCTATCCGGCGGAGTTGGTTGATGGAGAGGTTCGTGTGGCCCTCGGTTAGGCCGCGCTTCAGCCAATAGCCCATCGGGCTTCCGGAGTGCAATCGGGGTGATCCGGCACCTTACGGAGGATGACATGAAATCAGTGTGCTTGGCGGCTGCTCTGGCCGCCACGATGGGAAGTGCTGCCTTCGCTGAAACGATCGGCGTCTCGATGCAAAGCTTCGACAACAACTTCCAGACGCTTCTGCGTGAAGGCATCACTGCCCGGGCATCGCAGGTCGATGGTGTCAGCGTGCAGGTGGAAGATGCCCAGACGGACATTTCCAAACAGCTGAACCAGGTCAACAACTTCATAGCCGCCGGTGTCGATGCCATCGTCATGACGCTGACAGACACGTCTGCTGCCCCCGGCATCAGCGAAGCCGCGGAGAAAGCCGGCATTCCTCTGGTCTATCTCAACCTTGAACCCGACAATTCCGGCAAGTTGCCTGAAAAGCAGGCCTATGTCGGTTCGAAGGAAACGGATTCAGGCAGGCTTGGCGCAGAAGCGGCATGTTCGCTTCTGAAGGAGAAGGGAAAGGCCAGCGATGCGCAGGTCTACATTCTGATGGGCGATCTGGCTCACCAGGCCTCGCGCGATCGCACCAACTCCTTCAAGGAAGCGCTGGCGGCCGGAGATTGCAAGGGTGTCACGATTGCGGACGAGCAGTCCGCCGCCTGGAACCGCACGACCGCAATGGACCTGACGACGAACTGGATCACCGCGGGTAAACCGATCGATGTCGTCTTTGCAAATAACGATGAAATGGCCATCGGCGCCGTTCAAGCGTTGAAGGCAGCGGGCGTCTCTATGGACAATGTGATTGTCATCGGTATCGACGCAACCCAGGATGCCCTTGCCGCAATGGCTGCCGGTGACCTTGATGCGACCGTCTTCCAGAACGCAAAGAGCCAGTCCGCAAGTGCAGTGGATTCTGCAGTCGCACTTGCGCGCGGCAAAGCCATCGACAAGCAGGTCTGGGTGCCCTTCGAACTCGTCACGCCGAAGAACATGGCCGACTACACAAATAAGAACTGATCCTTCCGACCGGCGCTTTCATGCGCCGGCCACTTTTCAAGGGGAGAACGCATGAGCGGGATCGTCATTATCGGCGCCGGAGAAGCCGGCACGCGCGCAGCCTTTGCCTTGCGGGAGGCTGAATACGGCGGAGCCATTGCGATGGTCGGCACCGAGCCGAACATGCCTTATGAGCGACCGCCTCTCTCCAAACCACTGGACGGGGCGGTGCAGATGAAAGCGATCTGCTCCGCTGAGGCATTGGACGCTGCCGGCATCGAGTATTTTCCCGGCAGATCGGTGTCTTGGATTGATCCGCACGAGCGGCGCGTCGTTTTGAGCGACGGACAGGCGCTGGCTTATGACAAATTGCTTCTTGCAACGGGCGCGCGCCCCAGGCAGTTGTGCTGCCCCGGCGCGGAACGGGCACTTGATTTCCGGACTTTTGCGGACGCGTCCACGATCTTCTCACGCGTGGAGAGCGCCAGAACCGTCGCCATCATTGGTGGCGGACTGATCGGCATGGAGCTTGCAGCGGTGTTGCGCGGCAAGGGGGTTGCTGTCAACATTATCGAGGCGGCATCAAGGCCGCTCGGTCGCGCAGTGCCGGCACGATTTGCGCAAAGCCTGCACGCCCGCCACGTCGAGGAGGGCGCCGGCTTTTATCTCGGGCAGGGCGTTGCTGAAGTCAGATCCGATAGCGTCGTGCTGGCTGATGGTAAGCAGGTTCCCGCCGATATTGTTGTGGCCGCGATTGGCGTCGTGCCGAACATTGAACTCGCACAAGCAGCAGGGCTTGCGACGGATAACGGCATTCTGACGGACAGCTTTCTGCGCACGAGCGATCGACATATCTTTGCTGCAGGCGACTGTGCCGCAGTAGCCCAGCCGGGAGGTGGCCATGTCCGGTTCGAAAGCTGGCGCAACGCGCGCAACCAGGCGGAGACTGCCGCCCGCAATATGTGTGGTGCGAACGAGACCTTTGCTGCGATGCCCTGGTTCTGGTCGGATCAGTATGATCTCGGCCTGCAGGTCGCCGGCGTGCCGCAGCCGCGGCATCAGATCGTCCTCCGCTCGCTTGACGGGGGTGTGCTTGAATTCTATCTCGAAGAAGGCCGCCTCGTTGCTGCCGCAGGACTTGGCACCGGAAACAGCCTTGCCAAGGAAATCAAGCTGGCGGAGCTACTGATCATGGCGGGTGTCAATCCAGATCCTGCTGACTTGGAAGACCCGGCGGTCAATCTGAAGGCCCTTCTCAAAACTGCGCGGGCTGCGTGATGCAGGAGTTGTTGTTCTTTCAGTCGCTCTGGGCCATGGAGCGCCGCCATACCGACGGCCACGAGCGCAGCCTCGAAGAGAACATCGAGATGATTGCGGAGGCGGGCTTCGACGGCATCAGCGCCCACTATACGAAGCGATCGGATGTTGTCGGCCTCAATGAGGCGATCCGGGGCAGGGGGCTGAAGATCGAAGGCGTGTGCTTTCCGCGTTCCGTGGAGGACTTGCGCCTGCCGCTGGAGCTCGCGGCAGAATTTCCGGTCACTCATATCAATTTGCAGCCCGACGTGCGCCTGAGAAGAGTGGACGATTGCCTACCGCTCCTCGACGGTTGGATGCGGCTTGCGCAGGACGCCGGGATTCCCGTTTTCATCGAAACCCATCGCGACCGGATGACGACGGACTTGTACTTCACGCTCGACCTTCTGGATCGGCGACCGGATCTGCCACTCCTTGCCGACCTCTCGCACTTCCTCGTCGCTCGCGAGTTCGCCTTTCCGGTTACGAAGGAAGACGATGCATCCATCCGGCGCATACTTGCCAATGCTCACGCCTTCCACGGCCGTGTCGCCTCGCGTGAACAGGTGCAGATCGAGATCTCCTTCTCGCACCATCGTCCGTGGGTCGATCTCTTCCTGGGTTGGTGGGAGTACGGTTTTCGCGCGTGGCGTGCGCGCGCTTCGGAAGACGCCAAACTGGTCTTTACCTGTGAGCTGGGACCGAAGCCTTACGCGATAACCGGAAGGGATGGTAACGACACGACCGACCGCTGGGCCGAGGCCCTCATGCTCCGCAAGATGGTGCATGATCTTTGGAACGCCACCGCGCAGTAGAGCCGTCGCCAAAGGCAGCTAACTTTACCGCCGCGCCGCTAGCCATCACGTGATCTTCGGTGCGTTTAAAGATGCTGCTCGTTCATGAGTTGACGGCCTGCTTTCCGGAATGCCGAGGCCGCGGCAAATGTCGCGGCCTGGCTGTCGACAGAGGCGGACAAGGGCCAACCGGGGTCTGTCGGGCCTTGGTGCCGATAAACCCTGCTCACAGAAGAGCTAGAGTACATAGCATAATACCACTTTGACGGGAAAGTTTGGCGCATCCCTTCGAAGAGGATGGCTCAGCCTTTAGGTGGGGAAAAGGACGGGGCCCGCAGCTCAGCCTATTCGTCGTCGTTTGGCACCAGAACGTCGAAGACTTCAAGGAGAGCCTCTGCAATGGCGGCTCCGAGCGCGTTTCCGGTCGCAGCGATTGCCGGTTCATCCATATCGCGTGCTGCAATCGCCAAGTTCCCACCTTGCTCGGCGACGATTGCCCGTGCCCGCTCGATTGCCCATTGCGCGAAGTCATTCCGGCTTTCGATCGTAACTGTTTCGGTTTCCATGAGCTTTCTTTAGAGATCCTTCAGATTTATCTGGGAAAGTGCCGCTGCGCGTTGAGTTGTGCGTACGCGCTCGTTAGTCGAAGTATCGGTGAGACGCCCGCCTTGCAAGGCCAATGAGCCAATCCGCGCCGCTCCCGCTTCGCATTACTCGCACCAAGACCGATTTGTAAATTGCAATGGTGATAAGTGTGGCAATGGCAGCCAGGCGCGCCTATACGTCCGGTGACGTCTGACCCCTTGGCATGTTGCCTACGAGGCTTGGTGCAGGACAGGAACAGGTAAGCATCAGGGTCGCCATCAGAGCCAAGACAGTTGGTCTCTTGGCAGCCGCCCGCTGGGGTCGAAAACCTCTACCCGATGGGGCAAGTTCGGTCCCCAGTCCCAGAGCACCAGATTGCGGTCTGACGGATCCGTGCCGGGCGCAAAGCTCGGAACAACAACGCCCGCAATACCGTTGGCCGTAAGCCGGTCGTAGATTGACCAAGAGGACGGCCGGTTGCCGTTCGCAAGCGCGGTCGCCCAGGCGCAGCTCATGTCCTCCAGCGTCACCGAGAATTCCCTCCGGCCCTCATCGGCGGAGAGATCGGCTATATCCTCGCAGTCGATTTCATAAGAGCACAATACACAGGGGTCGATACGGTGAGCGAAACCCTGGTTGGCCTCCTTTATGGCCGTTAAGATGCTCAATCCGAGATAGAGCGCCGGTACGCCTCGGGGATTGAAGCGAGCGCCACGGATCGCCGCACCGTCACCGGACGTCGGTTTGAAAGACCAGCGTGGATCATGGGCTCGGTAGCAGGTTGAGGTAAACCTCACGCAAAGCCACCAACCGCCATGTGATCGAGATAGTCCCTGACCGCCCCGGCCTTGCCGTCCTTGACGAGCGCTTCTGCTGTTCTTCCGCCAAACGCCGGAAGCGGCTGAGCACGGTACCATGCCATGGCTTGTTCTTTGCCACCTGCCCAGTCGCTGACCCGGCTGATGATTTCAAGCATTTCTCGTAGGCGCCCCTGGGCTTTTGCTGCTCCGCTTCGCTCTGCTCTGTAGAGCGTCTCGCGTGATAATCCGGCTGTTTCGGCAAGCTGGCCTCTGGACATCCCAAACCCGTCCGCAACCTGCGCAATGCCGATCTTGCCGGACCTGTCCATGTAGGACAGAATTAAGGGTTCATTTTGAGCGGGTTTCTTGAGAGCCTGTCCCATCGTCTTATTGCCATATTGGATGTCACATTTTCTGTACAAAATATATGACATACCTCGGCTCCATTCAAGGAGGCAAAATACACAACGTCGCGTCTACGGGCACGAATTGGATACCGCATGGGCAGAGCCTCCATTGAAGAGACCACCGTGATTGGAACCGACATCGGTCGATATTCTGCGACCGCTGCAATCAGGCGGGGCCTATATAAACAAAAGCCAGACATGACATCGCCGACCCTGACCCGGCTGCTGCTAGCGTGGCTGCAACCGCCAGGTCCGGATTTCAAAGGGCATGATATCTGCCGGTCCAACACGTTCAATCGGCTCTTCAAGGATGTTCAACGCTCCTGAAGCCTGCCATCCCGACGGCAATGTCAGTGACAGGCGCCCGCGGCGGCCTGCGGGTTCGTAAATCCGCAGGATCAGACCCTTTCCCTCCTCGGTCGGCTTCAATCCCGAGAGGGCGACCGGTATGCCCTCCACGCCGAGAGGCGATAGTGTGCCCGCCGAGAGACCGCTTGCCTCGATGGTAACGAGTGGCTGATTGAGATCGATCGCCTCTTGCAAAACGCCTCCTTCATGCCATGCGCCCTCATGTGGCATCAGTGCATAGGTGAAGCTTTGTTCGCCTTCGTCGGCAAGTGGATCGGGATAGATCGGTGAGCGCACCAGGCTCATGCCGATGACATTGCCGCGCGCGCTGTGTCCGTATTTGGCGTTGTTGAGCAAAGCGACGCCAAAGCCCGGTTCGCTCAGATCGACAAAACGATGCGCGGCAGCCTCGAACATCGCCTGTTCCCAAGACGTGTTCGTATGCGTTTGCCTCTCGACGACGCCGTAAGCGCATTCGAAGTTGGCGGTGCGCGAGCGCACAGCGACCGGGTTCAGCGTTCTCAAAAGCGTACGCCGGTCATGCCAGTCGATCGTCATCTCGACGTCAAGCCGGCGCGCATTGGCCGTCAGCACATAGAGCTGAGTAACCGTTGAGTTTCGGTACCGGTAGGCGACACGGATCGCGGCACGGTGCGGTCCCTGTTCGACAAGCGTAATGCTCTCAGGCTTGTCGAGGCGGACAGCCTTTTCGGCATAGTCGGCGTCAACGTCCCAGGCATCCCAATTGCGGGGCTTGTCGGCCGGATAGACCCATAGCTGATTTGCCGTGCCATCTAACGCTTCCCTTCCCGATGCCTTGTGGACGAGGCTTGAAACGGCTCCATCCTTGCCGATGACGACCGACAGATACTCGTTTTCGAGGCTGTGCGCGGTGGCTTTTAAACTGCCTGCGGGCCTGAGTGTCTTGCGATCAAAAACTGCGACGGAAAGAGGCGCGACTTGATCGGCGCATGACAGAACCGTTCCGTCGGAGAGCTTTGCAGCAAGTGGCCGCGGTGCAAGTGACGGGTTAACCGCAATCAACGCGTCCGACACTCCACCTGCCGGAAGATTGGCCGACAGCGACTTGAGGGCCTTGGCCTGCTCCACCCTGGCATTGTGTATAACCCCGTCGAGCTCCTGTTCGGCATCGATATAGACCTCGCGTATGCTCGAGCCCGGCAGGATGTCATGAAACTCGTTCTTCAGGACGACGCGCCAATCCGCCTCGAGGCTTTGAGGTCTGTCGGCGCCCAGCAGATGAGCGAGTGAGGCGAGTGTCTCTGCTGTTATCAGCGCCCGTTCTGCTTGGCGGTGCTTGCGCTTGACGCCGCTTTGCGATGTCAGCGTGGCGCGGTGGAGCTCGAGGTAGATTTCCCCATCCCAGACCGGAAGGTCCTTATCTGCCGCAACCCGGTGCGCCATTTCGTAATAGCCCTTCACCGTGCCCCAGCGTGCCGTGGGGATTGCAGGGAAGTCACGCAGTTGCACTTCGCGTTCGACCATCTCCGGGGTGACACCGCCACCGCCATCGCCGTAGCCGACCGCCAGCAGAGACGTGTCGTGCTGCGTCTTGCCGCGGAAATTCTTCCACGTCGGCACGAAGCAGTCCGGCTGCACAAAACCATTATAGCCCTGCATGGGGTTGTCGAAGGTATGGGTCAGTACCTTGCTTCCATCCAGCCCCTTCCACCAGAAAAGATCAGACGGAATATGATTGGTCTCGCTCCAGTTCACCTTGATCGTGAAGAAGCTGTCGATACCTCCAAGCCGCAAAATCTGTGGCAATGCCCCCGAAAAGCCGAAGCAATCTGGCAGCCAGCAGACAGTGTGGCGCAAGCCGAATTGCTTCTCGAAATAGCGCTGCCCATAGAGCACCTGCCGTGCAAGGCTTTCGCCGGTTGGCATGTTGGTGTCGGGTTCGACCCACATGCCGCCAACAGTTTCCCACTTGCCCTCGGCGACCTTCTTCTTGATGCGCTCGAGAAGCTCGGGATCATCTTCCTCCATCTGCGCGTAATAGTGAGCAGTCGATTGATTGAACCGGAAGTCGTCCGACCGCTCCATCAGCGAAAGCGCGGTGTTGAAAGTGCGTCGCATCTTCCGACGCGTCTCGCCGTAGGGCCAAAGCCAGGCGAGGTCTATATGAGCATGGCCGGTCAGTAGCAATTCGCCGTTCGGCGGAAAACGTGTCTGAAGCTCCTTCAGTCGCACAATCAGCGCATCGAAAGCCGTAGCTGCCAAAGCGCTCTGCGCCTCACTCAAACCGGCCGGATTTGCCCGAAGCTCCGGCAGTTCCCAGATCTTCTGCTGCATGACCGCATCGGATGTGCGCGAAATATAGGATGGTGTGTCCGAAGGCCAGTCGAGGCTGCGAAGCGCCTGTTCGGCCGCATCAATCAGGTGCGGCACCACCTCATGGTTTTCGAGTGCGTCTGCCGCCTCGCCGATTTGCCGCAATAGAAGGTGAAGCTTGTGGACCGCCTCATCCAGCCAGATCAGCCGCGCCTTATTGAGCCGCGGTGCCCGGTTCGGCTCTCCAAAGGGAAAGCGCGCGACGCTCTCCGTGGTAATCGAAAACTCCCTGCCTTTGATCGGGAACTCCTGATGATAGGGATCGAGCCCGAATGTCTCGGTCTGGCCGCCGGAATAATGCAACGTGATCAAGCTCTCACCACCGAGATCGAGCTGCAGGCGAATGTCATCAATTGGCCAGTCGCGCGGCGCGCTCACCGATGTCGCGAAATGAACTGTCCCCTTGCGGTGCGGCCAATCCTGATGATGGGCAATCGGCTCGCCCTCAAAGGTCCAGCCGTCGATCAGGACGCTTTGCCTGTCGCGCCAGTGGGCAAGCTCGGCTGTACGGACCTTCAGACGATCAAGGCGTTGGGCAATCGTGAGAGACATGGCGGGTCCTATCGGAAAAGAAGCAACTGTGGGCGGGGAGAACACGTGGTCGCGCGATTGGGCCGCTGGCATCCGCGTCCCGTCTCCTCCAACCGGGGCGCGTTGCAGCGCTTAGATTAAGTAACTTTGTTTTCCCGTCAAGCGCACAAGAAATAAGTTGCGAGAGTTTTCCTTGTGATACACAAGCATTCAGGTGCTTGGGGAAGACAGTTATGCGGTATCTTCGTTCTGGGCCGCGACGACGCCAACCAGATGAATCGGCCGTTTCGCGGGGAAAAACAATTGGTTTGCGGTCGGGAGAAATCGCAGACAGAAATATCCGCGTCATCCTTGAGGCAATCCGCCGGCACGGTCCATTGACCCGCATGGAGCTCGGCCAGCACTCCGGGCTCACAGGCCCGGGTATCACCAATATTCTGCGCCGCCTCGGCGACGAGGGTCTGGTGACATCGCACCGGCGAAGCGGCCCCGGTAGTGGTGCAACCGCCACCGAATTTGCGTTACGCCCGGATGGCGCATTTTCAATCGGCGTGAGGGTCCGCCAAAGCAGGGGCGAAGCCGTCCTTATCGATCTCAGCGGCCAGGTCCGTGACCGCCAATATTTTCCGCTCGTGCCGACAGCAAGAGTTCCGTCGATCCTTTCAGCCACGCAGACCATGATGGGTCGGCATGCCGGCCTGCCGATCATCGGCATGGGGATAGGGTCAAATGATTGGACTTCGCAAGAAAGCGATGAGCTCGACGCGGCATCGATCGTTGTTCGCAGCCATGTGGAAAATGAGTGCACGGCAAGCCTCCTTGCCGAGCGCACCATTGGCGCGCCTGCCCCCGAAGGTGGACTGGCGATGATCATCATCGACGAAGATGTGCAGGCCGGGTTCCTCGTTCGCGGCGTTCCTTATTCAGGCATGCATGGACGCGCAGGCAGCATCGGCGAGATGCTGACCGGCCCCGACAATGTCCAGCTGAACACGGTGGTCGGCTTCGGCGCCCTGCGCGCACTCGTCAGTGATGACGAGTTCAAGTGCCTTATCGCGGGCGAGGAGGCGTCTTCCCCTCAGTTGACCCAGTGGATCCGCGACGCCGCAAGCCACCTGCTCGACCCGATCATTGCGATTGCAGGCTTCATCGCGCCGAGCACCATCATGATTGGCGGCGACCTTCCGCGAGGCGCCATCGAGGCTCTGATTCACCAGCTCTCGGTCGAACGCCGTGACACATCCAAACGGCCCTTCCTGACGCCATGGATTTCGCCGATGAAACCCGCAAGCTTCAGTGGCGGCGGCGTAGCGTTGGGGGCGGCACTGCTACCCTTCCTCAACACCTTGCTGCCGCCGGTTTCCGTCTGACACCGACGTGCCGTCTCAGGCCAATGCCTCGTCTGCGTGGCTGATGTCGGAGGCAAGCGCCTTATCGAGCACCTTTTGGATATTTGCCGCGCGGCGGAAGGAGGGTTCCTGTGTCTTGCCTGCCCGGACGGCCTGCACGAACCGCTGGTAGTTGGTCTCCACCGGCTCGAAGGGAACGTCACGCCATGTCGCGGTGTGAACGTCTTCTTTGAGGCAAGCACGCAGCGTTGACTTTCCGGTGTCATAGATCATCTCGATCGACCCCGTCTCGCCATAGACCCTGAGACGCAGTTGATCCATCTGGCCGGCGGCAGTTCGTGTCGCCTGGATGGTGCCGATCGCCCCGCTCGTGAAGTCGACATTCATCGTGAAGCTGTCATTCGCATCGAGATCATATTCGCCGATCTTGTCGCCGGGCGCCTTGTTGAAGGTTTTCAGCCGCGCGAAGACATGGGCGACATCCAGTCCCGAGCCGTAGGAGGCAAAATCGACGATATGGATGCCGATATCGCCGAGCGCGCCGTTCGACCCATGCTTCTTGCTGAGACGCCAAAGCCACTTGCTCTCGGTTGTCCAGTCGCCCCAATGACGCCCGACAAGCCAGCTCTGCAGGTGGGATGCCTCGACATGCCTGACCTCGCCGATCTCACCGGCCAGCACCATCTGGCGGCCCTTCTGCAGGGCGGGCGAATTGCGATAGGTGAAGTTGACCATGCCGACCTTGCCCGCTTTCTCGATGGCATCGGTCATTTCCATCGCCTTGACGGCATCGGTCGCCAGCGGTTTCTCGCAAAAGACATGTTTGCCCGCTGCAATCGCCTGAAGCGTAGTCGGGTGATGGATACGGTCGGGCGTGACGTTGGCAACGGCATCAAACTCGCCCCAGGCAAGGGCTTCCTCCAGCGAGCTGAAGTGGTTGGGGATGCTGTGCTCCGAACAAAAGTCCGCCAGCCGTTCTGGCACGACGTCCACCCCGCCCACGACGCTAACGCCGTCGATCGCCTTGAAATTTACAGCATGCTGGTTTGCCATCCCACCGGTGCCGAGAATGAGTAAGCGCATCTTTTCCTCCATGGAAGTCACATTTGGCCATAGCCGAGGCAAAGCCTCACCACGCCATTGCGGGTGCCCGAAACGGCTCAATTCTTGTGTGATCGGGAAGTGCGGTTGCGAGCCGCTAACTTGTGTTGAATGTCGCCGGCATCTCAATCCTCCCAAGCTGCGGCTTGACATCAAATCAAAGTAACTTAATCTAATTAATGCAGCATGGAAATGAGGAGAGGTCAACCGACTACCAGGCTGTATCCGTTTAAATGGGGAGGAGACCCATCATGAAGAGAGCGTTCATCAGCGCACTAGCGCTGAGCACAATGTTATTTTCAGTGCCTGCCGCATTTGCCCAGGAGCTCGCGACAAAGGACCGGATCGGCGCTGCCGACGCACCGAAAACCCTCGTCGTACGGCTCACGAACGATAGTCCCAACAACGCCGATCCGGCTATTGCCGAGGGGTATCAGAAACTCTTCGTCGACTTCATCAAGAAGCATCCCGAGTGGAAACTGCAGATGCAGTTCATGTCGGCTGACATAGGCACCGAACAGGCCAAGATGCTCGAGCAGGCCAAGGCCGGAAATGCTCCGGATTGCGCTGCGGTCGACTCCTTCGTGCTCTCCCAGTTCATGGTCAACCACGTCCTCGCCGACTTCACGCCCTATTTCTCGAAGGACGAGATCAACGACCTTTTCCCCTTCATCCGCAACGGCATTACCGACAAGGACCAGTCGATCCGTGCATGGTGGTGGGATACAGACCTTCGCGTGCTCTACCGCAACAAATCGATCGTGGCCGATGCGCCCCAGACCTGGGATGACCTGAAGAAGGCCGGGCTTTCTTCCGTCGACAAGGGCATGGAAGGCATCCTCTTCAACGCGGGCCGCTACGAGGGGTCCACCTTCGATTGGCTGGCGAACTACTGGGCGCTCGGCGGCAAGCTCGTCGACGATTCCGGTAAGCCGATCTTCGGCGAGGGTGAAAACAAGGAGAAATTCCTGAAGGCCCTGACCTATTACAAGGACCTCGTCGATTCCGGTGCAGCGCCGAAGCGTGTGACAACCATCGGCAACTATGACGACCTCAACGCCGCGGCGGCGGCCGGAACCACCGCTCTCTTCATCGGTGGCAACTGGCAATATGCCCAGTTGAAGGTCACGCTGGACGAAGACGAGTTCAAGAACTGGACCTTCTCGCCGATCCCCGGTCCAACCGCCGATCAGCGCTCCACAGGAACGGGCGGATGGACGATCGCCTCGTTCAGCAAGGACAAGGACAAGGTGGAGATGTGCGCCAACCTTGCTCGCGAAGTCTACATGGGACCAGCCAATGCGCTGCAGCAGCAGTTGCCGACGCGCAAGTCGCTCTTCGACAAGTATGATGTCTTCGCCACGGAAGCCAACAAGACCTTTGCCGGCGCACTTGTCGATGGTCAGGCCCGTCCAGGCGCCCCGATCTATCCGGAAATCTCCAACCAGATCCAGATCATGATGGGCGATGTGCTGTCTGGTACCAAGAAGCCGGAAGAGGCTCTGGATGCCGCGTTCAACGCCACGATGGAGGCTTACAAGCGTCTCTAGCGAATGAGATCGCGGCGGCGCCCATGACGGGCGTCGCCGTTCGTGTCAAACCCGGACAGAGAAGCCCAATGAGCCCAATTGCCATCGAGGCTGCCAGCGCGCCTCACAGCAGACCGTTCATGCGCCGTTTTGCCGGGGCACCCTTGCCCTGGATCATGCCCGTGATCGTCGTCATCGGCATCTTCTATCTCTACCCGGTGATCGACGTTTTCCGCCTGTCGTTCACCAATGCAACACTGATAGGCGACAATCCCGTCTATACGTTGAGCACGATATCAAACACGCTGAGATCGCCGCAGCTGCCCGACATCCTGTGGGCAACCGTAATTTTTGTCGGTGGCAGCGTCATCGGTCAGCAGATACTGGGTCTTGCCGTGGCCGTCGTCGTCGTTCGCGGCGAGAAGCGTGGCCTGTTCGGCACGACCATCCTGCGCACGACAGCGCTCGTTGCCTGGGTCGTTCCGGGGATTGCCGGCGGCATCATCTGGCAGATGCTGTTTTCCGAGGCTCCATACGGGGCGCTAAACAGCATCCTGCGGCTCATGCACCTGCCCGTCGTCGCCTGGCTTTCCGATCCGGCAATCGCCCCGTGGTCGGCGCTGATTGCCAATATCTGGCGCGGCACTGCCTTCTCGATGGTGGTCATGTACGCCGCGCTCAAATCGATCGACCCCTCGCTTTACGAAGCGGCTGATGTCGACGGCGCAACGGGCTCGCAGCAGTTCTTCTTCATCACCATCCCCCAGCTGCGCGCAGCCATGCTCGTCAATATGATCCTGATCACGATCATGACGCTCAATACCTTCGATGCGATCATCACGCTGACGGGCGGTGGCCCCGGGCGCGCGACCGAGGTTATCTCGCTTTACGTGTTCAATATCGTCTTCCGCAATTACGATCTTTCGGGCGGAAGTGTGCTCTCAGTTCTGATGCTGATCATCAGCCTCGGACTTGCCTTCGTTTACGCATCGTTCCTGCCCAAGGAGGAACAGCAATGAGCAGGCGTACCGGCACGCGCTCCGGCGATTTCCTGAGCTACCTCTTCATGCTGGCGATGTTCATCTTCTTCGCCGGTCCCCTCAGCTATCTCCTGTCGATGGCCTTGCGTGACAAACGCGAAATCTATCGCGGCGTGGCACGCTATATCCCGCACAACCCCACCATCGACAATTTCGTGACAGTGCTCAATAACAGCTACTTCCCGCTCTATCTCTGGAACGGGCTGAAGCTTGCCGCGCTGAGCGGCCTCGGCGTCCTGATCGTCGCCTTGCCGGCCGCTTACGCCTTCTCGCGTTTCCAGTTCCGCGGCAAGGGGCTGTCGATGATGGGTCTTTTGCTCTTCCAGATGATCTCGCCGCTGGTCATCATGGTGCCGCTCTATCGCTACATGAACCGTCTCGGTCTGCTCGACACACATTTTGCGGTGACGATGGTCTACATTGCTCTTGGCGTGCCACTCGCGACGTGGCTGTTGAAAAGCACGGTCGACGGGATCCCCCGCAGTCTTGACGAAGCGGCCATGATCGACGGATGCAACCGCTTTTCGGTTTTCTGGCGGATCGTCCTGCCGCTGTCAGCGCCTGGTATCGCTTCCGTCTTCATCATCACCGTGATTGCGGGCTGGTCGCAGTTTCTTGTGCCCTTTCTTCTGCTCACACAAAACAATCTGATGCCGATCGGCGTTGGAATCTTTAACTTCCGTGGCATGCAAACCGACTCGTCCATCCAGCTGCTTGCGGCCGCCTGCCTGATCTCCGTCGTGCCCGCGATCGTGGCGTTCCTGTCGCTCCAGCGGCTAATCCTCGGTGCCATGACCAGCGGCGCGGTAAAGGGGTAGGGACGGTTTGCGTTTCCGTGGCTGATCAAGGATCCCGATTGATGAACCAGATAACTGGCACCAGATTGTCCCCCGATCTGACGGGGGCCAATGTTGAGGATGCGGGCGAGCACAACAGAGCCGTTGTGCTGCGCTGTATCCACCGGCAGGCACCGATTTCACGAGCGGAGATCGCCAGGCAGACCGGTTTTACCAAGCCGGCGATCGCCCGGATCGTTGATCGCCTGCTTGACGAGGGACTTATCATTGAGGCTCGCCGCCGGCATGGGCTGAGAGGCCAGCCGGCAATCGAGCTCGAGATCAATCCCGACGCCTTCTTCGCGATCGGCATCAACATCGACCGCGATCACCTGACGATCGTCGCTGTTGATGCCGTCGGCAACGTGCGCGCACGTGTCCATCACGAGAAACGTTACGTGCGCCCTGCCGATTTCATGCAGTTGACGGCCGATGCGATATCGCATTTCCAGCGAAGCCGGCTGATCGACGACGCACATCTGGCCGGAATTGGCCTTGCGATGCCGGACTGGCTCGGCGAAATCTCGTTCCTTGGCATGCCTGACGACTACTCCGATTGGATGGAGTTCGACGTACGCGCGGCACTTGAAAATCTGACACAGCATCCGGTCTTCATCGAAAATGAGACGAATGCCGCAGCCCTTGCCGAGCTTGACTACGGCCTTGGAGCGGAAAGCCGCAGTTTCTTTTATATCGCCATCAATGCCTGCCTGGGCGGAGGCCTCGTGCTCGATGGCAGCGGCCATCGCGGCGCCATGGCTCTAAGCGGCGAAATCGGTTGGCTGCCGATTGCCAATGACCGGGACAAGACCGCACAGAAGGTCGATCTGCTTGGCGAAAAGGTGACGCTCTTCTTCCTCTACAAATTCCTGGCAGAGCACGGCATCCGCGCAAGCGTACCCCAGGACCTCTTATCGCTTGACGGGCACGGCAGGGCGCTTGTTTCGAAGTGGCTTAAGGAAATGAGTGCGCATCTTGCCATTGCGGTCAAGCATATCGGCATGATCGTCGACCCCGACGCCATCATTATAGGGGGCCGACTCCCGATCCGCATGATCGACGAGTTGCTGCGCTATGTTCACGAACATCTGACGGCAGGAGACATCGCTTTGCCTTCGCTGCATCGCGCTTCGCTCGGCGAGGACGCCTCAGCGCTTGGTGCGGCAGCGATGCCAATGGGGGCGGCCCTGATGCTGGCATCGGCCGACGCCGTTCAACGCACCCGTTCGCCCCTCAAATTCATGGATCGCCTGAACAACTGAAGCAGCCGGCAATGCCACTGGGAGGATTTTGATGAGGATTGGGTTTTATACGTCGACATTCAACGATCGGCCGCTTGAGGAAGTAGTGGAGTTCGCTGCCTCTGCCGGTTTCGACGCAATCGAAATTGATGTCGGCGGCCATATCAAGACGCCGGAGAGGGTGCGGGCCGCCGTAAAACTCGCTCGCGACCACAATCTCTTCGTCTCCTCTATCACCTACTTCGGCAATCAACTCGACAGCGATCGCGGCAAGCGTAGCGAGCTTCGCGCCAGAACGGAGGATTTCGCTGAGGCGATCGGCGAAGCGGGCGTGCCGATCTTTGTGATCTTTCCCGGGCGCGACGACAATGCTGATGACGAAGCCAACTATGATGGTTTTGCCGAGTTCGCCAATCGGCTAATCAGCAAGACGGCAGCAAGCGGTCTCATCTTCGCAATCGAGAACTGGCCGGGCCCCAAGGACAACTTCATTGGAACCACGCCGAAGGGCTGGGAAGAGCTCTTCAAGCGGATACCCGACCGGCGCTTTGGTCTCGAATTTGATCCTTCGCACCTTATCCGCATTGGCATTGACCCCTATGCCGCGATGGACGCAGTCAGGGATCGCATCGCCATCCTCCACGCCAAGGATACCGCAATCGATGCGGCCACGCAGCAGGCCGTCGGCTATCACGGCAAGGGTTGGTGGCAGTACAAGCTGCCAGGCAAGGGCCTCCTCGACTGGCCGCGGTTCCTGCGACAGGCCCGCACCAACGGCTTTAATGGCACCCTTTCGATCGAGCACGAGGATGCCGCCTACGGATGGCCGGGCAAGGATCTCGAAGCACGAAAAGAGGGCGAACGCCTTGGCCTCGCCTATCTCAGAAACGTTTTGAACAAGCTTTGAGAGCGACCCCGGGAGGACGCAAATGGCCCATGTCAGAGTGAATAACGCGCGCAAGGATTATGGCGCCTTCAAAGCCATCAAGGGCGTTTCCGTCGATATCCGCGATGGTGAATTCGTCGTGCTCGTCGGGCCCTCGGGCTGCGGCAAATCCACCCTGCTCAGAATGATCGCCGGTCTGGAAGACATCAGCTCGGGCGAGATCCAGATAGGCAAGCATATTGTCAATGAGCTGGCGCCAAAAGATCGCGACATTGCCATGGTGTTCCAGAATTACGCCCTCTATCCGCATATGACGGTCGCCAGGAACATGGGCTTCTCATTGCGGCTGAAGCGCATGCCGAAGACGGAAATCGATCAGCGTGTCGGCAACGCTGCCAAGATCCTGGGCCTTGAGGCCCTTCTCGAGCGCTATCCGAAGCAATTGTCCGGCGGCCAGCGGCAGCGAGTTGCGATGGGCCGCGCGATCGTTCGGGATCCTGCCGTTTTCCTTTTCGACGAACCTCTATCGAACCTTGACGCCAAGCTCCGTGTCCAGATGCGATCCGAGATCAAAGAGCTGCATCAGCGGCTGCAGACTACGACTATTTATGTCACGCACGATCAGATCGAGGCGATGACGATGGCGGACAAGATCGTCGTGATGAAGGACGGGTTGATTGAGCAGTCGGGCTCGCCGCTTGAGCTCTACGATCGGCCGAACAACCTCTTCGTCGCCGGTTTCATCGGTTCTCCCGCAATGAACTTCATCAAGGGAAGCATGACGAATGAGGGCTTCCGGACAGAGGACGGGCTCGTCCTGCCAAGCGAGCGACGCCCGTCCGGCGCCGTTACCTACGGCATTCGCCCGGAGCACATCAGGCTCGACCCCAGTGGCATCGAAGTGAAAACTGTTGTCGTTGAACCGACGGGGTCGGAGACGTTGGTGATAGCCCGCCTTGGTACCCAGACGATCAGTTGCGTCTTTCGTGAAAGGATCAGGGCAGCCCCCGACGAGGTACTGCGGATTGCTCCGGTCCACGATGCAGTCCACCTGTTTGACGAGGGTGAACGGCGCATCACCGCAGGCGAACCGATGTTGACCACGTGCGCGTGAAACGGGTTGCCACTGTGAACATTGTGCGAGATTGCCCGATGGAAGTTTCGCCACCGCTTGTAGGTCAACCGGCTCGGTTGCGGTGCTTCGTGTGAGAGGCTTGGTACGTGTGTACCAAGGCCGTAGTGGTTTTTCGCACCAGTTCACGGGACCGTTGGGATAGTTGCACGTCCGACCGAGGTCTAGAATTGCCCCGGCTTCCGGGGGGCGGTGTTGTGACCGAGACAGTTGCGCAAGAATTGATCTTCACCTTGCGCGTTGCGCAAGAGATTGCGTCGCGGGAAAGCCCCGACTATGACCTCGTTCTGCTTTTCATCCAGAAAGCCCTTGAGGTGGCAACGGAAGTGGCGTCGCGTCACGGCATCATGGTCGATTTCGATGACGTCTCGGAACGCGAACATTGAGCGCGCGGTCGCGGCCATTCGTCTTTAGCAAAGACCGAACGTCGTCGACCCAGGGGGCGGTGGTCATGTCCTGGGTTGGCTCACGGTTAATTCCGGCGTTGTCGTCCTTCTCCAAATCTGCCTTTTCTTCGACAATTTGAGGTCGGGGATCTTATTTTATTGCAAGCTAATTTGCGCTCCGATAGCCTCTCCACGTGGGGAGGACTCAAATGCAAAACATCGATTCGACTGCCGCCGAGCCAATCATGACAACGAGGGTATGGAGTATCGCGGATTTTTGCTTGCAGCACCGTTTGGACAGCAAGGAAGAAGCAAGGCTCACTGCTTTGTTTGGCCAATTCGCGACGACCAGTGAGCTGGTTCACAACGTGACGCGCAGATCGCGGTCTAGGTGACAAATTCGGCCGACAACCGCTCAGCTTAAATCTCATTCGGCCTTGCTGACCGCGAAGCGATCCCAGGAGCGGTCCACGCCGCCGGGCATACGGACCGCAGTGCGCGTAAACATCTATCGCTGGGGATGCGCCAAGCCAATCGTGGGTCTTCGACATAGTATTGGAGAAGTGGCTCGGCTCCGGCGTTTCGCGTGAGAGCCATAATACGTTCGTACCAAGACAGAAGTGGTTCTTCGCACTATTTCACGGGGCCGTCGGGATTGTTGCACGTCTAGCATTGAGAGCGCGCGGTCGAAGCAAATTCGCCATAAACTCCAACCGCACACCCGTTGCTCCGGAGGGGCTGGGGTCCTGGCTCCAAAAGCAACGTGCTGGAAGTTAAGCGTTCATGGTTAATTTAGTATTTACGCAATTACTAATGTGCGGAAAAAGGCCCCGCTGTCGCGGTTGCAGGGCAGTCGCGCGTATGGCCAAGAAACTACCGCAATCGGGAAATTCTTTGAAATCGGAGGTCGAAAGCCGTTTTCTTTCAGGCGACGTCTATTACGGCAATGAACTGCAATCAATTTCCGCTCGATGCATTAGTTCATACGGGTCCACGCCGATCGCCTTGCTGACGAGCAAAAACTCTGCGGTATCCAATCGTCTTTCTTCAGTCTCGATCTTGGAAATCACGGTCTGCCGCTGACCGATACGTCTTCCGAGTTCCACTTGAGTAATGTTGGCCCTTCTCCTCGCTTCAACAAGAAGTTCAATCAATCGTCGGTAAAGTATGCGGTCGAAAGAGGACAATGCCAAATGCCAGTTGAAATTTCACCGGCACTTCCGATAAAACCGATTTTCGAATACCCCAAAATAGGGTATCGTCAGTTTCGTGATCGCGACGAGAAATGTTCGGGGGAAGCAGCCTTCATGGAATTACGCCAACTCTCCTATTTCAAAGCAGTGGCCGAGGAACTGCACTTCGGCCGGGCGGCAGCCCGGATGCACATTGCCCAGCCGGCCCTCAGCAATCATGTGATGTCGCTGGAAAGGGAGCTTGGCTGTCCGCTGTTCATCCGCTCGACGAGACGGGTGGAACTGACCAGGGCAGGCGAGACCTTCTACGATCGCTGTGTGCGGATCTTGAGCGACATCGACCTGACCACCGAACTGACCCGGGCGGCCGGCGGTAGCCGCATCCGCCAGATCAGGATCGGCAGCATCTACCCGGCCACCATGGGCATGCTGCCAACCTTCCTTGCCAAGATCGCCCGCAAGTATCCCGATGTCCGCATCCATATCGCCTCAGGCAATACCGGCGAGATCATCCGCGGCCTGGAGACCGGCCAGCTCAATCTAGGCTTCATCCGCCCGGTGGCAACCCTTCCAAATCCGGTCAATGACGAACGCTCGCGGTAACACCAGTATTGCTGAGCCGAGGCACAGAAGGGCTATCGCGCATCGTAAGGCAACATCTGTTTTCTGGGTTAAGTCACTGACGGTGCTGACGACGCCGCAAACACCGATAAACGTTGGATAACTAAAATTACTAATCGTTCTAAGCATTGCGTGGCCCCGAGCGTTTGCAACTCTGCGTTAGCTCAAGAGCTTTCAAGGTTTCGTAAAAAAGTTTTGCAAACAGATGTTTAAGTCGGAGCGACCGGTTGTGATCTGGGCGAGGGGCGCCCTACGCCTTATCGTCAGTCAAAAGATAAACGTCAGCTTTGTCCTGTACGTCGCGGAGCCCTTTGAATGACGGATGGCGAAGTTTTCTATCTGATGTCCAAGCTCTGTATTCGATTTCAGCAATCAGCGTTGGTTGAGCCCAGACGACCCGGCGGTTTCCACTATACTCGACAGGCGGCGTCTTTCGCTTCCATGCCAATTTGTCCATGGTCGTCCGCAAAGTAGCTTGGTCCCGCTCTTTAAACCCCGTTCCTACACTCCCGACATATTTTAGGGTGTCACCCGCGTAGGCGGCCAGGAGCAGGGAGGCGACCCCGCCCCGCAGAGGGCACCAAGCGGTGCAACTACGGGCGCAGCTGCGGTCGGCTTGTCATCGACGGGCGCGATGTAGGTGATACACTTATAAGCGAGAGCCTCGCACTACCGTTCATCTGTGGCCCCACCGGCTGTCCACGGACGCCACGGCCATGGTGCTCTTCCATTATAGAGAAAGCTTTGGGAAAACCGCCGACGCCGCCTTGCTAGTGGCGCTGGCTGGCCGATACCTTCCACTTTGACTTCTTGAAAACTGAGGACACCCTCATATGGACATGACGATGCTTCAAACCGCGCTAGGTCTAGCGACAAGCGCTGTAGGTTTGACGGGCAAAGCAGCCGAAGTGGCAGGCGTCGTCAAAGGTCTGGTGTCGTCTGGAAAATCGGAGGACGCCAATGAAGCCGCTAAGCTTCTCAACGTCCTTGCCGTTGAGCTGACCTCTGCAAACGTCATGAACATGCAGCTCAGCGATGCGCTCCGTCGTCTGAGTGACGAGTTGCGGAAAGAAGACCAGTTCGAGCAGGAGCGGGCTCGCTACGTAACGCACCGAACATCGCAAGACGACATTGTCTACAAGTTGCGACCGGAGTTCGCCTCTGAGAATGAGCCCGAGCACTTCATTTGCCCAGCCTGCCTCAACAAGGATCGTCTGTTCATCTTCATCACCGGACAAGGCGACTACAAGATTTGCCAAATCAACCACGAACACACCTATCGCTTTGGAAACACTCCAATGCGACCTGGTCGGAGAGTTGGCGAAGGCGGTTGCGATTTCTGAGCGGCGCAGTTGGCAACACGGTTTTCTAGTTCGTTCGCTTGAACTCAGATATTTGCGGCAGCAGCCTGTAACGCGTCCTCGGCAGCAATTCTTGCAAGCGCATCGGCCATTTCGCTCGCGAATGTCGGAAGGTTGGCAACGTAACTGCGTTGCGCCTCCATGGTTTCATCTTCCTGCGGGCCGATGCTTTCGAATAGCTCGATCTGCCCGACATAGCATGGGTGGAGCCAAACATGTTTGCGAACGACTGACGTGGATGAATGGCCCAAACCGGCCGCGATCATCTGGCCAATCCGTTCGAGATAGAACGGATATTCGTCCGTTTCTGCTCCCGCGCTTTCGTAAGCCTCATAGGAAATATAGTCGATCCACAACCATTCATCTTCAGCCATGGCAAGTCCGCTCCGGACGTACTGTTCCTCGTCGTCTGCATGGTGGATGGAACTGCGATGAACCCTGGCGATCTCGATTACTGCGGGGTCGATAAGCACGCGCGGAAATACCGCGATCCGTGATTCAAGCTGATATGCTCGGACCATTGCGGGTCCAACCAAAATTTCAGAGGTGTGATATAGCGGCCCGGCGGTAACTGCGCCGCGCACCAAGAAGCCTTCGCCTGCCAAGTTAAAGATCGCCAGCCTTATTTGCGTGAGCATCCAGAAGACGGCGGACCTTTCGTCAATTCTGAAGGACAGAGCAACTGAGTCAGAGAAGTGCGTCATTTGCTGGCTCGGGAACACCTCCTGCTCCATTCCAACCTCGCGCAGCGTTTCAAGCGCATGCACGAGGCGGTCGAGAAATGTTGGGTCATCTATTGTGTGATCGACGTGCTCTTTGAAGCCGAGGAAATCGATGAACAATATCAGTCGATCTTCATATTCAGGCATAGGAAACTCCACTCATTCAGCTGTCCATAACACATGGGTCTGGAGTTCGGACCCTAGAAATCAGCACTCCTGCCTCCGTTACTCAACATAACTCAGCTGGCGTTGTCGGAATTCTACCCGCGCACTACGCGACGAGAATTCCCGGGTTTGGTCCATGGCTTCCTCTTAAGCCAGTCCATCATGACATCGAAAGCCGCAAGCTTTGCCTCCTCGGCGGTCCTGTAAAAGAGCTTCGAATGTCGTCGGAGACCGCTCGCGCGGTGCGAGATCGCTGCTGCCCATTGGTGACCGGCGGGATAGACGGTGATCTGCATTCCGTCGGTTCTCAGAACCTGACCGCCTGCTTGGTAAGTTGAGGCCCGCCACTTGCGCTTAAGCCAATTGGCTCGCCGTTTGGTGCGGTTCTGAAACTGCACTTCGCGCTGGTGCGCTGCGGAAAGGTCTCCTTCCATATGTCCCGCACAGACGCATCCGACCCGGAGGTCGTCATGGTATTTCTCATGGCGCATGACATGAACGAACATGACGTGCTGGCGTTCGCACATTTCACAAAGTTGTTCGCGGTCTTCGAGCTTGAAGCACTCGACCACTTCCCAACCCTTGTGCGGCACACCCGCTTCGGACCATTTCCCGCCTGACGGTGGCTTAGCTGCATCTTCGTAAGCGCCGGATTGTTGCTCCTCTATGGAAAGAAGGCTTTTGAGCAAACGCGTGAGAGGACTATCGGGAACGTCCATTTCGTGAATCCTTTTAGACTGTAGGGACATTCTTAGTCGTCGAAGATGGTTGGCAACATGCAATGGTGGGCGCGTATGGTGTCAATCCTGAGAGGCGGGCGGAGCAATGTTTTCCATCCACGGCAAGATATCCGCATAAGCTAGCGGGAATTTATTCGGAATCTCCGGTTCGTCTAACCTTCTTCTGATCTCGCGCAACGACCATCCTTTAAATTCGTCCCCACTTGCAAGTGCTAGCGTTCGCTGAAACTGGGCTTGTGTGGAGATGATCGACGTGTCTGCGAGGTCTTGCATTGGGCAGAAAACAACCCTTCTCATGTCGTCTGCGACCACGTCTGCGTCCTTGGACACCAAACCCCTCGCGATATCTATGACCTCATCCTGCAGTTCCACTGACATCGGCAGCCACGCGTCGAGTGTCAAGACAACGCCTACTGCGCTAGGCGACACGGGGCGTTCATTATAAAGGCCGATACGCGCGTGGGCGAAGAAGCGCCATAGCTGAGCGACTCCTTTCGCAATCTGCTCATATTGTTTCCGAGCTTCAGTCACAGGATCATTTGAATATTGGCTCACATAGGTGAGTTTCGTTGCCTTGCACTCCAGTACGATCTCAACAGTGTCGTTCGCCAAGACTAGAATATCGGGTGTGTCGATAGTCGCCTTCTTTGGGCCGTAGCGAGTGCTATCCAGGACCTCGAAGCCAGGATAGAAACCTGTTAGCAGCCGTTGAGCATATTGCTCGAAGCGATTGTTTGCCTCGTTGAGCAGGTGCTGGGGGCCCGACGCAATATCGTAAAATAGTCCCACCGTTATACGATAGATGATAAGTTCAGGGAGAGGCGCGATGAAGGAGTTGAATCTGGGCTCGGCAATCAGGGGGTACTGCCTCAGGAGGCTTGGAAGGTAAGCGAGTGGAACGTCGCTGCTCTTCAACAACTGTCGGTTCAGGTCTGCTGTCTGCGACCGGAAGTCGGTGCGGCTGAGCGACATAACGGCGACGGCCTGCTCAACGCTCGCCTTACTGATGGCAAGCTTCTCAAGTCCGACAGCCCCCATCCATGGGGTCAGGTGAGCATGGGCAAAGATCAGGAAGCCTGCTTTAAGAAATTCGCTGATTGAAAGGCCATGTTTCGCCTCAAAGAATTCGGCGCAGGCACCTTGGCCGTAAATGAACGCAAATCGGTACAGGCGTTCTCTGGTAGCGAAATTTCGTTGCCATTCGAACTGTCTATGCGCGATTTTGTGCATTTCACGTAGCACTGTTTCGGCCGTTAGCTTCGCGCCGCTTTCTGAATCCTCGATGCTTCTCAGGATGTTTACGAGGTCAGATATAGTCGAAAACTGCGCTGTGTTCAGCGCTTGTGAGCCCCACTGCTTAGAAGCTGCCGCACGCGACTCCTTGAAAAACAGGGCGACAAGCGTCTCTAACTCCCATTTGCGAATAGCGTAAGGTGAGTCAGCCGAGAGGCTGGCGGCGGCGGCTGGATACTGTAGATAGCGACTAACATTCTTTCCTAGTTTCGACTGGAGCATGTCCGAGGCCCAAATCAGCTTCAGGAAGCCAATCTCCGAATCTAGGCTCTCAAACGCTTCGTTGAGCCGTGCGACGTTTTTCGCAAACTTCCTGCGATGTAATTCTCGTCGAGTAAACCCTGGGCGCATCCTATTTCCAAAAGCGCTAGCCCGACCAGGTTTGCCGAGGCGGGCGGTTGCAATAACAACAAATTAGCGACTAAACGCCGTACTTCTCGCGGCGGCGCCGGAATGCCTCGGAGCTTCCCTCAAGAATGAGTTCGACCGCCTGCTGAACAGGATGCCGATCAAGCGCCCCGACGGTTAGCTCCTTGTCGATGATTTTCTGTGATCCCCTGCTGTCGCGAACTTCCAGCGGAATGATTAGCTCTGCGTCGCCGTTCACGGGCACATTTGCATTGTGGGTCGCTACAATAATTTGCCGCTTTTCCTTGATTGAGCGGAGCATTGGCACCAGTTGTTCAAACACGAATTCGTTGTCGAGGTCGTCCTCGGGCTGATCGATGATGATAGGGCAGGTGCCTTCCGCCAACAGGAGGGAGAGGACTGTCGTTGCTTTCTGGCCCGCTGAAAGCTTTCTACCGATCAAATCACCAACTCGTTTGCCATCGTCTCGACGGTTTAGGCTGACGGTTACCGAGTCTGCTATTCTGTGGGTCCTCAGATCGTTGAGGTCAGTCTCCGTGAACCACTCGGCTAAGGATGCAAGCTTTTTGGGCTGTACATCACCGGCAGGGAAACTGTCCGGCACCCAATCCCGCGACGCAATCCACTGCTCCAGGATGTCTATCGGCGAAATCTGATCCTTCAGGCCCAAGTTGAACGCGGCCTTCAAGATCGCTTCCCAGTCAGCTTGGCTGACAACTCGCCTGTTGCGATGATAGGGTGCCATCGCTTCAAAAAAATCGCGGTAGTCGCCGTGTTTGGTTATCTCAGACTCAACAGTGGGCGTTCCGACCTTCGTTTTGGTGACTTGGTCGTTCAGACGAGTTGCCATCGCGCTGCGTAGCGCGAACTGCCGCTCCCAGACGTTCAGGAGCTTCTCGCGATATTCGTCCCCAAACACCTTACGATTGGCCGCAATTTCCGAAAGTCGGAGGCTTTGTTGCTCCAATTGCAAATGGGCTGCGTCGCGGCTACGCTGGAGATCAGCATAAAGCTTGAAATCGATGCCTCGGCTAAGCAGGTCAGCTGTGGCTTTTCTGTTTTCTTCCTCGACCTTGTCGAATTCAGTTTGCCAGGCGATTTGCTTCTCTGACTTCCCCAATTTTGCCAAGGTTTCCTTTCCCCGAAGGATTACCTCGCCGATTTCTTTCTTGACCACGTCCATCGCAGCGCTGATTTCGGCATGCTGCGCGGAAGGAAAGTCACCATCCAGGGTCTGAGCGGGCGCGAACCGACTGTCCGAATTAGTCCGGCTCAGGAAATCCAGGTAGTCGTCGGCAGCTTGATACATCGTGGCGAGAACTTGCTTTTCAGCGTTCCACTTGGACCAATTCTCAAGGTCACCACTTTTTTCCCTGATCGCATTAATCTGCGCGGTCAAGTTCGATACCTCAGCCACAAGCTTGGATTTTGCTGCGAGAATCTCAGGTTCCTGCCGTAAAGACTCGTTGAGGTCTTTCAGGCGCCTGACGATATCTCGCTCTTCATTTCTCAGTGCCTCCAGGGGGGAAATGATCAGGTCATCTATTATCGACGCTTGCTTCTGTGGGTCATTTGCAATCGCTTCGATCTGGCCACGGCTATAAATCTTTACCGGCAGGAAAGTGTTTAGGTCGCCGAAAGCTGGGTCGATACCCTTGGCGACACCAGACGTAACGGACAGGTCGATCTTCTGGCTCTTAAAGTCAGTACCTTTATCGTACGTAACTTCTACAAGTGAACCAGGCAAACTGAGCGTATCTCGGACGTTTTGGAAGTCGAGATAAAGCTGGCTTTTAGTGTCTGCCTCCAACGCCGCCTGCTGCTGAAGCGCGAGACGCAGATACTCAATAAGCGTGGACTTGCCAGTACCGCGTCCACCAATGAGCGTGGTTAGGTTCTGGCTGAAGTAAACCTCATCGTCCGCGAGAAACTTAGCGCCCGTTACGCGAACCTTGTCGAGATGTGGATGGCTGTGGGCCAGCTCGGGCCGCCCAGGGCACTCGTCCGACCGGCGCACACGCGAGTCATGGTCCAGAAATGCCTGCCTCAGCGCCTCGATGGACGGTGTGCTCATCTTGATCCAAGTGTACTTCGACCCGATTGCATTTTGCGTTTTTTCGTTGGCAACCAGCGCCTTGGCGTCTGACGACATGACGCAGCAGACGGCACGCGTCCTCTTCCAGTCAGGATGGCAAGCGTCTGAGTTCGACAGAAGTGTCTGGAACGCGTTGCTCATCCGGCTTGGTGATTTCGGAACTTCAACAGCCAGTAGCTCAGGATTGGTGAACTCTTTCTGCTGGAGCCAGTCAGCCGTTTTTTCGCCGTCAAATATCCCGGAATTGGACTGTATGTGCGGCAGGATGATGAGGCCGCGCTTACCGCCTTTCTCAGTTGCTGCCTGAACAACGCTGATGATTTCGGTCAGAGACTTCGTCGACGGCTGGTGTTGACCCGACCCTGTCTGGCGCGGAATAGGCACACCGCATTCCGTGAGAATGTGGTCAATGTGGTCGAGGTCCGAGCCCGGTTCAAAGATCGCGAGGACATGGATGCCCTTGCCAACATTTGCGGTAAATTCGAAACCTGGAAAGATCACCAATTCGTAGCCGAATTCTTTGCTCAGCTCCTTGGCTTTCTGCTGAAACACAGGGATGTAGCTCTTCGACACGAAATTATGTTCGGTGAGCGCGATTACTTCCAGCTCTTCCTGGTAGCACCGGCGTATGTATGCCTCCGCTGCCGCCTCGGCGCTTTCGTGTTTCTCACCGACCCAATGTCCGCCGTCGAACGGTGTTTGCATCTGCAAGTCGCATTTAAAAAATCGTGCCCCTCGATACTGCGGAATAGGGCGACCGTTGTCTGAAAGCATAAACACCTACCAAGAAATGCGATTTGGGCGGTATTCAAGTGTAAAAGACGGGGAAAAACAACTCAATGTTTGCTTTGTTCTGATGGGACCGCAGGATTATCGCGATAACTTCGGGTAAATCAGCTGCGGTAAGATGCCCGCAAGCAGTGAATGTGTCTGCAACCATCTGGGGAAGACGTCGGCATGGCGCTAATTTTTGAATTTTTGAAAAAATACAGATGGATCGTCACGTTTTTTGCGACACTTTTCCTCGCGCCCATTTGGACAGAGCTGGTCGTGCGAGCTGCGGACCACGCCAACCTATTCTCACTGCTTCCAGAATGGGTTGCAATTGCATTCAACGCGATTGTCGTGGGCACGCGCTCTCTATTTTTTGTGTTGCCAACAACGTTCTTGCTTGGTGCCGTCTGCGGAATCGGCCTGGACAGAGCTTTTCAACGCCCCGACAAGCACCTCAATATTGCGTCGATCTCTTCTGCCGCTGATGCACGTCTGACCAAGGAACCCGCACCGACGCTTTCTTTCCCCGCCGTTAGTGGATTTGTCGATTATCGAATGGTGGAGAGCAAGCGCACTGACTTCGACCTGATTGCAGACAGTCTAGTTGTGCGCTGCACGCGAAGCGACGACGGCTTCGATATGCCTGCTTTACTCAGATTCCGAAATCGAAGTACCAAGCCACTCCATATCAAGCCTGTGCATGTCAGGTATGAAATTGAGGGGAAGTCGCTGGAGTCGCCTTCTCATGGGTTCAGTACACCGGTCGCCGCTAGCACAACTGCTACCGTCCAATTTAAGCCGCTTCGGGTTTACGACGAGCGCACGCGCCAGGGATCAGCTGAGCTTGTAATATGGTTTGGGGAGGATGCAGGCGATCTCCGTTGCATGCTGGTCGCTCGGTTTGCGTTCACAGTCAAGGAATACCCGGAGAACAAGTCAATTGACGCCGTCGTCAATCAGGACACGGTGCTCGATACAACGTATTTTGTGCTTAAAGCGGGGGAGAAATCCTCGTTGAAAGCGTCTTAGCCTGAATGAGAATTGGACCAACCCTTGGATCGAGTTTGTGCTTCGCGGGATGGCGCCCGCGATGAGCCATCGGACCCCGCTGGAACCGCGTTGACAAGAGGGCTTGATTTAAACGACCATTTCCTTGCCGCACTTGAGCTTACGAAATGGTCTATATCTCCGAGCTGCCTAAACCTTCGTCTGTTTCCAGTGGGAGAGCCAGCTCCCCCGAGCCTAACACGCACGAGGCAAGCGCGGTGGTTTGTGACGGTAATGATGAGCTTGATCTGATTACGCGTCGCCTGATGTCTCACCTTCTTCGGTCGGGGGATAAATTTGCGTCTTTGACCTACACAGACGCGCGTGAAATGGCAGTTGCGCTCATCGCCTACCGGAACGGCAGAATTGCCGGAGTGTAGTTACCGACGGGGGCAAGCCGGGTAAATTAGCGTTCAATTCTAAGCTAAGTCAGCCCTAAAGATCGACCACGAAGTTCGGGCGAAATCCAGAGGTATATAGCTCGCCCCTGTATCCGAGCGGATTGCAGATGATCCGCGTTTTGTCAGCGATATAATCACGAAACTTATGAATATGTCCGTGAATCCATAGGTCCGGTTTTCGCCGCAAGATTAGATCAGATAAATCAGAGGCGAAGGCAGCATTCGTAACGTTTCCAAAGAAAACAGGATCGAAGCTTTGCATCAATGGGGAGTGGAGGTGTCAGTTCGGACAAACTTTGCCAGTTGGAAGCAGTGGCAGAGCAGGTGAGATGGCTGCCGAGTGACGATAACGGCATTGGCCTGCAGGGGGCTTGTCGTCGTAACAACCAACAGATTTTTGTTGAACGCAACGTGCTTTGAGGACCGAAAATTTGTTATACTCGGATTGATCTCTTCCACGTTCTGCTCAGCCCAGCCTATGTGAAGCTCGATTCTCAAGATACAGCTGGGACATCGTGCTCGCTTTGCGAATCACCGCTACATTGCTGCCCAGATCGCCGCCCAAAATTTGATTGCCTTGAATTGCGAAACCAACATTTCGTGTAGCTTGGCTGTCCGCTGTTCATCCGCTCGACGAGAAGGGTGGAACTGACCAGGGCAGGGGAAACCTTTTACGATCGCTGTGTGCGGATCCTGAGCGACATCGACCTGACCACCGAACTGACCCGGGCAGCCGGCGGCAGTCGCATCCGCCAGATCAGGATCGGCAGCATCTACCCGGCCACCATGGGCATGCTACCGACCTTCCTTGCCAAGATCGCCCGCAAGTATCCCGATGTCCGCATCCACATCGCGTCTGGCAATACCGGCGAGATCATTCGCGGCCTGGAGTAAGCGCGTAGGCCATCCCACGTATCTTTCGGACTGCTGATCGGCGATTTTCTGCATGAGTCATGCGGAGAATCCTATGAGCGACAGTGTGAATCACCCTCGAACCTTTGAGGTTTTGACTGCGGAGCCGGTGCGAAGACGACGCAAGCCGCGTGAGTGGTCGGACGACGAAAAGGCGCGGATCCTAGCCATGGCGCTGCAGCCTGGGGCGAACGTCTCGGCGGTTGCTCGATCTGAAGGCCTGGATCCGTCACAGCTTTATGGATGGCGTCGCACGGCACTGGCATCGGGCACTGTTGCGCCCCTGACTGAGGGAACGGGCAAGCAGAAGTTCGCGCGCGTCGAAACGGTAAGCAACGGCTCGGTCGATATTGTCATTGCGGATATGGTCGTGCGCGTCGGCGGCGATTTTGACCCCGATCACCTGGTGAGGGTTCTACGGGCGGTTCGCAAGGCATGATCGCTTCGGGTGTGGTGGTCTATGTGTCGTGCCAGCCGGTCGACTTCCGCAAGGGGGCCGCCTCGTTGATGGCGCTGGTGCGGGATGGCGGTCTCGATCCCTTCAATGGCGCACTTTACGTCTTCCGCTCGAAACGGGCCGATCGTATTCGCATCGTCTGGTGGGATGGCAGTGGTGTCTGCCTCTATTCGAAAACTTTGGAAGATCAGGGCTTCTGCTGGCCGGGCATATCGACGGCACGGATCCGTCTGGACCATTCGCAGCTGATGGCGTTGCTGGCCGGAATGGATTGGAAAAAGATCCGCCCGGCCAAGGTCAGGCGACCCTTGTTGACTGGCTGACAGCGCCTGCGGCAAGATGAATCATGGCGCTGTAATGGTTGGGAAAACGGCTGTTTTTGTGCTCTACTCATTGCCATGGATTTGCCCCCTCACGACCTGCCGGACGACGTTGACGCGCTGAAAGCGATGGTCCTCGCGATGGCGCGCGAGCAGGCTGCGAAAGAAGCCCGACTGAAGGCCGCTGAAGCTGAGATCGCCCGGCTGGAGGCGGTGGAGAAGAGCGCCAACGAGCGGATTGCCAACCTCACATCGATCCTGAAGGTTCTGCAGCGCACCCAACATGGCACCCGTTCCGAGCGACTGCGGCTTGGCGTCAACGACGAACAGGTGTCCTTTGCCTTCGAGGAAGTCGAGACCGGCCTTTCGGCAATCCAGAGCGAGCTTGATCACGCGGCCAAGGACAAGCCGAAACGGGCAGCACGTCCACGCAAGGGTTTTGCCGCTCATCTCGAACGCATCGAGGAAGTGATCGAGCCGGAGATCCCTGCTGAATACGTGGGCTTGGAAAAGGTCCTGATCGGTGAGGATCGCTCCGAACGGCTGGATGTCGTGCCGCCGAAGTTCCGTGTCATCGTGACGCGCCGCCCCAAATACACTTTCCGCGGCCACGATGGCGTGCTCCAGGCTTTGGCACCGGCGCACATCATAGAAAGCGGCCTGCCGACGGAGCGGCTGCTCGCCTATATCGCCGTCTCCAAATACTCAGACGGCCTTCCGCTTTACCGGCAGGAGGCAATCTATCTACGCGACGGTGTCGAGATCAGCCGATCGTTGATGGCCCAGTGGATGGGGCATCTGGGCTTCGAACTGCGGATATGCGCCGATTACATCCTTGAGCGCGTCAAGGAGGGTGAAAGGATCTTCGCCGACGAAACGACCTTACCCACTCTTGCGCCCGGTTCGGGGAAAGCGACGAAGGCCTGGCTTTGGGCTTATGCTCGCGATGATAGACCCTATGGTGGAACCAGCCCGCCGATGGTGGCCTATCGGTTTGAGGACAGTAGGGGCGCTGACTGCGTGGTGCGTCATCTCGCCGGATTCAGCGGCATCCTGCAAGTTGACGGCTACTCGGCCTATCCAGTCTCGCCAAGACGCGTGCCAAAGACGGCAGCAATGAAACGATCCGGCTCGCAGGATGCTGGGCGCATCTTCGCCGCAAGTTTTACGACCTTCACATCAGTGGTGTCTCAAAGGCTGCAACGGACACGATCATCGCGATGACCGAGCTGTGGCGCATCGAGGATGAGGTCCGCGGTCGGGATGCCGACAGCCGTTCCATGCTGCGTCAGGAAAAATCTGCAACCATCGTCTCCGAACTCTTTGATCTTTGGGAGAAGGAGCTGGGCAAGGTCTCTGGCAAGTCGAAGACCGCCGAAGCAATCCGTTACGCGCTCACCCGGCGCGAAGCACTGGAGTGTTTCCTGACGGACGGCCGGATCGAAATTGACTCCAATATCGTCGAGCGCGCGATCAGGCCCCAAACAATTACGAGAAAGAACAGTCTATTCGCCGGCAGCGAGGGCGGTGGACGGACGTGGGCTACGCTGGCCACGCTTCTCCAGACGGCCAAAATGAACAACGTCGATCCGCTCGACTGGCTTTCCCAGACCTTGACCCGCATTGCACAAGGCTGGCCTGTATCTGAAATCGAGGCACTTATGCCATGGAACTTCAAGCCTGACGCCATCGGCTAACCGCTTACGGCCTGGAGACCGGCCAGCTCAATCTAGGCTTCATCCGCCCGGTGGAAAACATCGGCTCCTTGCGCTTCGTCTCGCTTGCGCATGAGCGCTACTATCTGGCGGTTGGCCATGCCAATCCGCTGGCCGCCAGGGAGGAAATCAGCATCGACGATCTGCGCACTCAGAAGATCATCGCCTTCAACCGGCAGAATCTGTCTTTTACGGAACGCTATTTCAATGAGAAGTTTGCGGAATACGACCTCACCGCCAACATCGCCTTCAGCTGTGATGACACCTACTCGCTGGTTTCTGCCGGGCTTGGCATCGGCTTTGCCCCGGAATGGACACTTGATCTTCCCAATCGCGGCTTCGAGCTGAAGAAGGTAAGCGGGATCGACTTCCGGATCGGGCTTGGCATTGCCTGGAGTAAAGAGGACCCAACCGCTGGCCGCGATGATATCGTCGACATTGCACGGTCGCTGGCACGGCGCGGCTGACAATCACAACCATCCGAATTGGAACGTCTCAGCGAGTTCCTGAACGCCATGCTTCTCGATGAGTTCTCCAGGGAGGTGCTCAAAGGCTCGCTGATGGCCTACAAGGCGCTCGACAATCCTCTTCGCCTGTCGCAGTTTTCGACCGGAATTCGCGAATTGATCGGTCATACCCTCTCGACTCTTGCAGCTGACGATGAAGTCAAGGCTTCCAGCTGGTTCGTGGTCGAGACACCGGATGCCGACGAGGCAGAAGCTTTTGCTTGCGAAGCCGTTGCCACCTTTCTAGAGTTTTTCGAGATTCTAAAGCTTGTCGCGTCTAAATCGCCTCATACCCTGCGGCCCTGAAGTAGTTTCGACATTCTTCGACGGGGAACAGTGCACAGATGTCGCTCAGGGCATTTGATATTGCGTCGAAACTCCTTGCGGC
>NZ_JACUZX010000139.1:0-214 GCF_014851575.1 Rhizobium sp. RHZ02 | reverse complement strand
TGGGCGGGGTCGGGTTGCGATAGCCGGTGACACCGAGGATGGTGCGGTCCTCCAGCCCCTTGGCGATGCCGGACGTGGCATAGCCGGCATCCAGCCCGACAGCACCGACCTCGAAGCCGAACCGCTCCCGCTGGCGGTCCAGCCGGTCGAGATAGACGATACTGTCATGCACATTGGCGGGCGTGACATGGGTATCGGTGATGATCGCAAGCTT
>NZ_JACUZX010000138.1:0-222 GCF_014851575.1 Rhizobium sp. RHZ02 | reverse complement strand
GGACATCTCGCGCAATCCATGGGATTGTGCAAAACACCTGGAAGCCTCCAGATCAATCTTCTCTTCACGATATATGCAGAACAGGCATCCGGCCGAAGCCGATGCAAACTTTGTTTTTCTCCAGAAGACACTTTATCGCTCACGCGCCGCAGGCGCTCCGCGGGGGCGCCAAATGATTGGCGACGCGCCTTGCGCTACGTTGCTGCCGTCAGTCTCGACACC
>NZ_JACUZX010000137.1:0-235 GCF_014851575.1 Rhizobium sp. RHZ02 | reverse complement strand
GAACGGGTGCAGCCGCCCCGCCATAACCACCAGGTCAGCGAAGCGCAACAAATGAGAAGCTGGTGAGGGCAAAGCCCTCTTTTTAGAGTTGAACACGTCTAGGCTTCATCCCGACACGTCTGTGTCGCAGATGAGCATTGATCAATGAGAACGATCAAGCCAATCGAGCTATTAGTACCGGTAAGCTTCACACATTGCTGCGCTTCCACACCCGGCCTATCAACGTGGTCGTCTT
>NZ_JACUZX010000136.1:0-240 GCF_014851575.1 Rhizobium sp. RHZ02 | reverse complement strand
ACATCAAGGTCGGATCGAGCGGCGGGCGGCCGTTGTCGGCGCAATAAAGCCCCGCAACACGATCATGGATGAAGGAAAAGTCGATCACCGCGTCGATCTTGCGCAGCAGGTGATCCTTCGGCACCAGGCTGTCGAGCGTCACCATCTCAAGAGCCGTCTGGGTGGGGGCAGGTTTCTTCAACATGTCCCAATGAATCACAAACCCCCAGACGGTGCCAGGGGTTTGTCAGCAATCTGAGG
>NZ_JACUZX010000135.1:0-251 GCF_014851575.1 Rhizobium sp. RHZ02 | reverse complement strand
GACCTGGAGAAATTCTTCGACCGGGTTGACCATGACATCCTGATCGACCGTCTGCGCAAGAAAATCCCCGATCCCGGCGTGATCCGCTTGGTACGGGCCTATCTGAACGCCGACATTGTTGATGGGGGTGTGGTCCTCAAGCGGACCCGAGGCACGCCGCAGGGTGGGCCGCTGTCGCCGCTTCTGGCCAATGTGTTGCTGGATGAGGTGGACAAGGAACTTGAACAGCGGGGCCATGCCTTCTGCCGCTA
>NZ_JACUZX010000134.1:0-251 GCF_014851575.1 Rhizobium sp. RHZ02 | reverse complement strand
TGAAGTAGTTTCGACATTCTTCGACGGGGAACAGTGCACAGATGTCGCTCAGGGCATTTGATATTGCGTCGAAACTCCTTGCGGCTTTCTTTCGTAGGAGCGTCTTGAGTTTCGAGAAGGCCATTTCGATCGGATTCAGATCGGGCGAGTACGCAGGTAGAAAGAGCAGCCAGGCACCTTTTTGTCTGATGAGATTTTCGGCCTTTTCGCTTTTGTGGAAGCGAACATTGTCGGCAATCACGACGTCGCCC
>NZ_JACUZX010000133.1:0-255 GCF_014851575.1 Rhizobium sp. RHZ02 | reverse complement strand
GCGAGAAGTCCGGCGGCGCCGCACCATTGTTGGCGGCAGCCGCCGCCTCGTGGTTCGGGAACGGCGACGGGAAATAGTCCGACGGAATGGCCTTGCGGGTGAACATGTCACCGCTGGCATTCGGGCCGTCCTGAACCTCGTAGTTGGCGGCCAAGGCCTTCACCTGTTCGTCCGAGTAGCCGAGAGCTCCGAGCGTGCGGAACGGCACTAGGCTCATCGAGTGACAGGCGGCGCAGACTTCCGTGTAGACCTTCA
>NZ_JACUZX010000132.1:0-255 GCF_014851575.1 Rhizobium sp. RHZ02 | reverse complement strand
GTGGGGTCGCCAACCGGCCAGCGGCAGGAAATCGGCCAGGCGCCGGCGCGGGCGTAAATCGCCCCGGTGGCGGAAACCGGCCGGCGGCCGGCCAGCGGCCCGCGAACGGTAAGCTCGCCGGCAAGGCGGACAACCGCGGCCGCGCAAACGCACTCGGCAACGTCTCGTCGAAGCGCGGTCAGGTCGACGCTTCGAGGCGTGGAGCGCAGAGCCGCGCCAACGCCCAGCGCCCCAACCGTTCCAACGTCCAGCGCT
>NZ_JACUZX010000131.1:0-255 GCF_014851575.1 Rhizobium sp. RHZ02 | reverse complement strand
TCACCTTCAACATCGGACCGATCGACTCGAAGCTGGCCGGCGTCCTCGTCATGTTCGGCGCCATCATCGTGCTGTTCTTCGTGCCCTGGCTCGATACCTCGAAGGTGCGTTCGGCGGCTTATCGCCCTTGGTACAAGCTGTTCTTCTGGCTGTTCGTCGCCAATGCCATCGTCCTCGGCTGGCTCGGCTCGCGTCCTGCCGAAGGCACCTACGTGATCATGTCGCAGCTTGGCACTCTCTTCTACTTCGCCTTCT
>NZ_JACUZX010000130.1:0-255 GCF_014851575.1 Rhizobium sp. RHZ02 | reverse complement strand
GTCGAGTTCCGCAGCGTGGTGGACGCCGTGCGTTGCGCCATTGAGGTGCAGAACGGTATGGTTGAACGCAACGAAGGCGTGCCGCAGGACCGTCGCATCGAGTTCCGGATCGGTATCCATTTGGGCGGTGTCGTCGAGGAAAGCGACGGCGATCTGATGGGCGACGGCGTCAATATCGCCTCGCGATTGGAGAGCGTCGCTGCGGCGGGCGCTATCTGCCTATCCGAGGATGCCTATCGCCAAGTCAAGGCGAGG
>NZ_JACUZX010000012.1:0-142738 GCF_014851575.1 Rhizobium sp. RHZ02 | reverse complement strand
CAGGGAAACCTCAAACTGATTTTGCAAGGAAACAGCCCGTTCGGTGGCTGTTTCCGGCAATTAGAAGATCTGCAGATCCTTCGATTCCTATGTCTAATCAGCAGCTTCCGTGTTCTTCACGGCCGACCAACCACGCTGTGACCTTGCGAGACAAAAATAAATAGTTGGCTAACCGGGGAGCCGCGGAGAACTTCTAAATACACCTTATACTAGCGACGCTGAAATACTTCAGCGATCATGGCAACGTGTTGTTGCGTCACGCCACTATGAAAAGGAAGACATAGGACTTGCGACTTAACCTTTTCTACGTACGGCTGGTCCCTGCAGGAGTGAATTGTGCTGCCTTTATACGGGGCAAAGTCAGTGCAGATCGGATGAAAGTATTTCCTAGAATATATTCCGATTGCTTTAAGCGCATCGTAAATGTCGTCTCGACTACGCCCAAAGACCTCGGCGTCAATAACGACGTGATAGTATTGCTCGGAGTTAGAGACGTTTGCTTGTTCTTGAGGCAGTAGGACGCCAGGAATTCCTGAGAGGATGTTGTTAAAGCAACTTCTGAGGTCAGTGCGCGTTTGTCGCTCGCTGTGGACAAGCTTCAGGTTGAGCAAGCCTATGGCGGCCTGCATCTCATTCATTTTTCCATTTATTCCGATGTCGGCAACTTCTTCTTCATTCTTAATTCCGAAGTTGCGAAGAAAGTAAATTCGTTCCTTGTCCTTGGCGTCACTTGTCGTAATAAGGCCGCCTTCGAAGGTGTTATACAATTTTGTCGCGTGGAACGAAAAGACGGACACGTCTCCGAATTCCCCTATCGGTTTACCAGATACAGTGGTTCCGAAGACATGGGCCGCGTCGTAAATGAGACGCAGCCCATGTTTAGTGGCGACGTTTCGAAGTCCATCCGTATCACAAACCATTCCATAGACATGCACTGCGAGTATTGCTGACGTATTGGAATTCACCGCTTTTTCGACTGCGGCTGGGTCGATAGTGAGCGTCACTGGATCGACATCGGCAAATACAGGTTTGAGACCGTTCCAGGCAATTGAATGGGCGGTCGCTGCGAAGGTAAGCGGAGTTGTAATTACCTCGCTTCCCGGGGGGAGGTCCATCATCTTAAGAGCGACAAGAAGCGCAATGGTTCCATTATTGAAGAGCATCGCGCAAGGTACGCCGAGATAGTCTTCAAGCGATTTTTCTAGCCGCTGATGGAACGGACCATTGTTCGTGAGAATCTCGCTTTTCCAAATTTCCTCGAGGTAAGGAAGAAATTCGCTAAGCTTTGGGAGAACAGGTTTTGCAACGAAAAGAGGTGAGGACATTTCATTGTTTCTTTGCTGGAAGGAGAAAGTGCCGACACTAGCGTTCGGCCGCGGTTGGAAGCTCGCCAGAAACCCGATAACAATCCCGCCTTAACAATGCGCCGTATGAAAGTTCTAGCTCAGCTTTTGATGGATGTTCCGAGAAATTGATCCCCGCGCGGCTTGCCTGTTTGGCTTGCAGCCTTTCTCCCATCAGCGCGATGGGATAGAAGGCAAGCGTCGGCATTTTCTGACTGAAAACGAGGCCACCGTAGTCGCAGGTGAAATCGGCCGTCACCGTATGCCGAAGGATGTAGCGCCGAACGCTTACGCTCGTGTCGAATTCGTAGCCTACTAAGGCTGCAGCGTATTTAGCGGCAAAGCGGAAGCCAGTGCTGTATTCGATCAACAGCGGATAGAGATCACCTGGGCAGCGACGCGACACCTCGACAATCTTAGGCCCATCGGCAGATTGAATAAACTGCGTATGCAGAAGGCCGTCGGTCAGACCTAGATGCCCCGCGAGCCGTTCCAAAGCTGACACCAAAAGCTCGGCATGATGGCTAGGAAAATCATCGACCACGAAACTCGTATCAACGGCGTAAGGGTTGACGGAAGATCCCTCCCTAACAAAGAATACGTCAGTAAACCGGCAGTCACGCAAGAAGCCGCTGCAGCTATAGAGCGCGTCGCCCACGTAATCCTCAATCAAATAATTGCCGGTACGGCTCGCCGTCGCGGCAGTCTCAATAGCAGCTTTTAGCGCCACGGGGTCGGTTCCATCAAACACCGAAATTCCCTTACCGCTGTAGGCATCGACTGGCTTGCAGATATAAGAGCCTTGTCGCGGAAACGAGGCGGGATCTGACACGCGTGGCGCAGGAAGATTGAGCTCGCCACAGAGTGCGCGGAACTGCGCCTTGTTTGAAAGCGATAAATTTGTCTCGACAGAATCTAGACGTTGAACACCATGCGTTAGTTTAACACATGTCTCCATAGAAACATCAGTGCAGCCGGGAACAACGCAATCGATTCCGAGCGCGGTGACATGAGTCTCGACTTCAGAAACATCCGCATAGCTATGCTCGATAAAGGCGGAGCTCGCGACGCGAGCCAATAGATCAGCCGGTCTATTCCCCATGACCCATACTTGATGTCCAGCCTCTATCAGACCTCTATAGATGGGCATCGCCGCAAAGGCGGTATCTAGGAGAAGAACTTTCACTTGACCGATCCATCCTCATACCGGTGGAATACCTCAGATAGGTCGATCATACGACGGCCGAGGATTGACATATTTATCGCTTCGACGACGAGCATGTTTTTATACCCATCGCGTGCAGAAATCTTCGGGGTCGCGCTTTTCCGACTTACTTGAACAAAATGATCCAGCTGCAGCCTGAGGGGGTCGCCGGACGAAAACTCCAACTTTCCGTCGCTGAACGAAGACCACCATGAGGCCTCCGAAGCGTCGCGGTAGTGTCGCGTCAACATGCTTGGAAAGTCCAAAGAGCCATTGGAACCGGCAAAATGATAGCAAGTGCTATCCGGATAGTGCGGGTATTTCGGGTTTTCTCCGCTCGTCATTTCCCAACTTTTGTTGCTGGCCGCGACATCTGATAGCAAGAAACTACCCAGCGCCCCATTCTCAAACCTCAAGGCAATGGAGACCGTGTCTTCGACCTCGAATTGACGCAAGGCGTTCGATGCGTCTGCAAATACGCTCACAATTTCTCCGAAAAGTAGTCGCATCAAACCAATTTCGTGGATCAAATTAATTAGAACTGGCCCTCCACCGGATTTTGTGCGCCACGGGCCGTCCAAGAAGTATTGCGCTGGCTTATAAAATAACGCCGAGCCTTGCAGTGCTACTGGGCGGCCAAACTCGCCCGATCGAAGAAAGCCCTCCGCAGCAACTAATAGTGGGCTATAGGTTCGATGATGCCCAACGAGGATTGGTACCCCAGATTGATCTGACAAGTCAGCCAATTGTTGGGCCGATCTCAGCGTGTCTGTAATAGGTTTCTCAACTAACGCGGGAATTCCCGCGCGGACACAGGTTTCTGCTTGCTCGAAATGAAAGCGGTTCGGAGAGCTGATTATAGCTGCGTCGAAACACGCAGATTGGATCGCGTCTTCCACGCTCGTATAAACCGGCACCTTTCGTACCCGGCCGAACTCTACATTTGGTTCGCTTGGAGGGGCCACAATTCCTCCAAGGATGCAGTCCTCATGTTCCAATATCAGCTTCGCATGTTGTCGGCCGATCAGCCCAGGGCCCGACAGAAGAATATTTAGAGGTGTCATGTATGGTCCATCCGTTCTTTGGTGGTCGTGTTTTGAGAAGGTTTCGCTGGTGCTTTCGACCCCCTCGGGGACAGCATCACACCTTTTCTGTCAAAGCCTCACCCCAACGTTATCTTCGTTCATGTGTAGAGGATAAAACTCGAACTCCCGATTTATTAGCTTCATAACACGTCTATTGTAATCTTCTTTCGAATAAAGAGTGCTATACAGGGAGATCATCTTCTTGTTGGTGGATTGATACAAAGAATAGCTTTTTTCCATCAATCTAATCTTGCTCACCAGATTATTTTCCATATCCTCTCCCGATGAGAATATGTTTTCATACTCGAGCATGTCGGCTGACGGGAAGAACTCTTCATTGTATACAGCGAATCCGACGCCGCCTTGATGAATAGGCTGCGCCAAGTAGCCGTCAAACCCTTCGCCAAACGTGACCGAAAATCTGCATCTTGTAGCCAAATCCATATACTGGTCAAAGGTAATGCCGCGTATCTCTTTGAGTTGATAATCTGGAAGATTCTCGCGAATATTTTTTAGCGTTGCCTCCCGCCATGGAGCATCATCCGGCGAATAGATTATGAGCTTTTCTTTGTCTTTGAAGGAAAGAGGTTCATACCCGCTAAGATCAGTGTAGGCCGGCAAAAGCAGCGTTGGGAGATCATACTTATCGGCGAAATGTTGGCTGAAATATGCGTGGTGCGCCACCGACTGCGATAGTCCATCCGCAATTCCTCTTAACGCCCCGAAATCCTCTTTCGAAGGCATTATATCAGTTTTCTGATTTAGAATATTTACGTAGAACCGCTCGCGCGACCGAAGGTAATGTAGCATGTCGTCGCTAAGATTTTGAACGAAGCTGGGAGCTGCATACTCTGGGACGTGAATATAGACTGTTCTCGCCGCGCGGCATCTTTGCAACTGATCGAACCGGAATACATCCTCACTATTTCTGAAATTCTTTTGACGTGTGTAAGTAACGTCTGCGTTTGTAGGCCGCGTCATAAGAAGTATGAAATAATTATGCTTAAACCTGAGATTGTATGCCGCCTTAGCTATGGAGAAAAAGGAATAAATCCCTCCGCTCATTTCGTTGTGCTCGGGAATCAAAATCACCATAAGGTGCTCTGCTGTCTCGGCTTCGCGCGGAAATGATTGATCCTGAACGGAGTGAAACG
Source organism: Rhizobium sp. RHZ02 (assembly GCF_014851575.1). Lineage (NCBI taxonomy): Bacteria > Pseudomonadati > Pseudomonadota > Alphaproteobacteria > Hyphomicrobiales > Rhizobiaceae > Rhizobium > Rhizobium sp. RHZ02. The sequence continues at coordinate 137,952 of NZ_JACUZX010000012.1, read as the reverse complement.
CGAAGGCGTGGTCGAAATCCGCGGGCAATCTCCCCTGAGTAGGAATGGGCGGGCCTATAGGGCGTCCCGACTTCAATCCAATCTCGACAAAGTGGGTGAACGGCTCGCGCCCAGAAATTGCGACATCCTGATTGTTGGCCAGATAGGACCTCACGTTGAAGCTGGGAGTAGGATTGCGTCCTTCCTTCCAGCCCTTCTCAAGGTAATGCTCAAGGGGGTCCTGTCGGTCAATTTGCACATCAGGATTTGTCTCCAGATACCACTCTCTCGCAAAGAAGTTCGCAATCGTCGGAGTCTCAGGACCAAGCCGCGTCCTTCGGCCTTCTTTGATGCCGCGAAGCACAAAATGTGTAAACGGCTCCACGCCAGACGCCGCAACATCGGGATTGAGAGACAGGTATTCTTTGACGTCAAAACTGGGCGTAGGGTTCCGCCCCTCTTTCCAGCCGGATTGGAGATAATGTGCCAATCCGGTTAGGCCTTGCGTCTTAACATCCGGATTGTTGTCTAGGTACCACTCCTCGGCGAAGAAACTTCTGAGATGTCGAGCGGCCAGTTGGCGTCTTAGACGGCGCCTAATTCTAGTCAGAAATTTCTTGTGCATCTCTTTTTATCCGCCCCGCCGCGATGAGCCACCCCGATAAGTGACATGTCTTACGCAAATCTCCATGCCTAAACGGCACGCTCTAAGCTGCTAATTTCCGTTGCCCCATCCAAGGGCGGATGTCAACGCGAATGCTGTCGACTATTTTTACCGATCCGCATGCTGTTACCTTATTCTTTACCGCGCTCCAATGATAAGGAAGTTCAGCGACACAATTGAGATTCGAAATAGCAGATCGAGATCGACTGAGCGGAGGAAGAGTTAATGTCATTCGTGAGAAATTCGCATCGCACCTTCGAGGAAGCCCCTATCAGCACTGTGGCGGTCACAAATTTTACGGGTGACTTTTGGATTGACTTTTCGGCAATGGTAAAGTGGTGTGCCGCCAACGGGAATGTCAGTAGGCATCACAGGCAGGATGTTTTCCGAATGTCTGTTGAGCCATACGGAATTGACGTAACGACAGTAGAGGACCCCGTCCAACGCACTGATAGCATTGTGCGGCATGCTCTCTCGCTTGTGGAGAATGATGTAGAGCATTGGCAAGGCTTATACGAAGATCTTGCCGACCTCGACTCGAAGATGCTTCTTCTTAATGTTGTGGCATATCGCGCGATGGGCTGGCGTTATGTGAAAATGCCGCTCGATAGCGGCGCCTTCTGGGATTGCCTGGCGACCCTCGGACAGATTGAGTTGAAAGCGCCCACGTATGGCGACGGTGGAATGCGCTTGTTTGACCTCAATGGTCTCGGAGCCGATGTGAAGCTCGCTTCTGAGGCTTTCGGCGTGTTCAATGAGTTTGTGTATTCTCAATATGCCTATCGAGGACGTCGCGGCCTGTTGACGCCGCAGGAGGGAGATTGCGTCCTAGATTGCGGCGCATGTTTTGGTGGAACTACACTCTTCTTCGCTGATGCGGTTGGCCCGAGCGGAAGGGTAATTTCCTACGAATTTTTTCCGGAGAACGTTGCGGTATTTAAGGACAATGTCGCCCTTAATCCTCTTTTAAGTGACCGGATAACGCTCGTCCCCCGACCGGTATGGATACAAACTGGTGCTGTGATGTCCATCCAAGGGTCTGGGCCAGCCACCCAGGTCTTTGTTGGTGAAGAAGATCTTCATTCAAGAGCGACTGATTCACGTCAATTCAGGTCAATCAGCATAGACGACACTGTGAGGGAATATCATCTGGAGAGGGTTGATCTCATAAAGATGGATATCGAAGGGTCGGAAATGTCGGCGCTGCGAGGCGCTAGAGAGACTATTCGTCGCTTTCGACCCAATCTTGCTATTTGTGTTTATCATAAGCTGGTCGACTTCTTTGAGATTCCGCGGGAAATCAAAGAGATGAATTTGGGATACAAGTTCTACTTGCAACACAGCACCGTTCACGGTGATGAAACTGTAATTTTTGCTACGGCACGAGGATTCAACGCAAATAGGCTGGACGATATCGAGGATGCGGCAAAAGCTAGGAGTCGCGCGGAAGTGGCACTTTTAAAGGCCTCTGAAGCAGAGGCAAAGGCGACGCGCTTGGAGGTTGAGCTAGCGATCATAAGGAAAAGCAGATCGTGGCGAGTTACGGGGCCACTTCGCAGGGCGTTCAGCACCCTGCGTCGGTCTTAGAGGAACGATAGGCAGCGCCTCAAACGAACACCAAATCTGTGGAGGCGTTTTGGCTCTCCCCTATTGTTTCGTAGAGAGCATCTAAAGCGCCTGCGCTTACCGCTCGGAACTGACCATTATCCTCGGAAAGATCAGCGTATTCTCTATAGAGGCCGGAACTCACGATATCGCGAAGCAGTTCGTATGTATCTAGACGCTTCATCGCGTAAGGCCAGAATTCTACAACTAGGGGGGGCGCCGTAGATATTATCTTGTCAGCGCCTTTCAGGGCTAAACCTTCGTAGCCCTGAATATCCATGAAAATGAGAGTCGAATTAGCTTCAAACAGATCGACAAAATCGTTCATCGGGCGAATATCAACGGTTTCTATGCGCCGAAATGACTCTCCCATAGAGTCGTCTTCCAATAGACGTCCAGCTATCCGATAGTCGCCGGTGTTGCCTTCTCCCATTGTTAGATCAACTGAGCCCTTAAAGTCACCAAGCGCCGTATGGTAACAGGCGATCCTATTATCGACGTCGTTTAGTATCGCGTTTGTACGGAGCAGCTTAAACAACGTCCGTTCTGGCTCGAAAGCGATGGCTTTCTTAACAAATTGTCGCTTAACCGCTGGGATGCAAATTGAGCCTATATTTGCACCGACATCCCACAATACATCAAGTTTCTTGTTCTTGACCTTGCTAAGCAGCGTTGTCGCCTTGATGAATTTTGAGAAATCTGATTCGCCATACATGAAAAGTGGAAATCCTATGGCCATATCTCCGGCCATGACTACATAAGTCTCCTGGCTTTCAGCGATCATTAGGCTCTGGTTCTCGAAATAAAAGAAACCTTCCTTCGTCTCGTCTCTTATCTGTCTTTTCTCAAAAAGAAGCCTTAGTGACATGCGGTCGGCCTTGTCGTCTTCCGTCAGCATTCGGATATGGCTCCCATTTCCTGTTGAGTTTCTCGGGGCGGCAATCGCTGCCCCTAGGTTCGTGACATTTTCGACGACACAATGCAATCACCTCGAACCGAGGCTATTACTTAGACCGCACGTTCCCGCTGAATATGGCTGTCCTCCTAACGGCAAGCGTGCATTCACGTTGCGAGTTCTCCAATACCTCTAGCCGGTTGGCGCAGTAGAATGAACCGCCCGATTGGTACCGCCTGCCGACTGCGATCGTGATGGCCTAAGGCACGTGTTTAGTGACGTCGTTAATGACGTTTCTTAGACAGGGTTGCGATGCTAATAGAAATTCTTGGGCAGGAGCGTCGACGTTGGTGGCGAGACGATGACAAGCTCGCGATTGGGATGTCGGTTGGGCAGGCTGGAGCCACGATAACGGCGGTTGCTCATCGCCACGATATCACACGGCAGCAGATTTACACCTGGCGCAGCGAGTTGAAGAAGAAGGGGCTGTTGTCGACGTCATCGAATGCCTTGTTTATTCCGGTCGACATGAATGCGGCGCAGACCGATGTCCCTGAAGGCTGCGGGATGATCGAGCTGCGATTAAGCTGCGGCCGCACCCTTCGCTTCGGCAGTTCGGTGGACATGGCCGTCCTGACGCAGCTTATTCGGGCGGAGGAAGCAGCATGATTGGGCCTGGGACCGTCGTTCGGAGCGGCGTTCGCGTTTCGCGGCAAACGCGGCGATCGTTTGAAACTGCTCTATTTTGATGGTCAGGGCTACTGCCTATTCTACAAGATTCTCGAGCGCGATGCTTTCCTTGGCCGACGGCGAAAGATGGTGTTGGGCATCTGACGCAGGTCAATTGTCGATGCTGTCTATGCCGGGTGAAATTTCCCCAAAAAGGAGGTGCGGAAGTAAAATTCCCCAATTATGCCGCTCCAGACGACGTGGAGAATTGGGTATTTTTCGGCGGTCTGCCGCGTGGGCGTTGCTGCGGGCGAAGGACGGCAGGGTGATCAAAGCCTTGGATCGCACGTGTTCAGGCATCAATTTCGGCATGTTGGCGCAGCCTGTAACTTGATCCCTCGATTTGAACGACGACGGCATGATGCAAAAGTCTGTCGAGCAAGGCTGTAGCGACCACGGCGTCTCCAAAAACATCGCCCCATTCGGCAAAGCCGCGATTAGATGTGAGGATCATCGCGCCTTTCTCGTAGCGTGCGTTGACGAGCTGGAAGAACAGATTGCCGCCGCCGGCGATGACCGGGAGATAACCGATCTCGTCAACGATCAGGAGGCTGGGCCTGCAGAAGAAGCGGATGGTTCTTGAAGTCACCCTTCGCGCTCGCAACTGGGGTTTGTCGACCGTCACGAGGTCGTCCATTTCCTCGGGCCACCGGGAACCGGCAAAAGCCATCTGGCCGTGGCGCTCGGCGACGACGACGTCCTAAAGCAGCGGGTTTAGTTAGGCGATCCGAGCGGGCAGCCTCCTTGAACCCGTCCATAAAGGCCACATGCGTTTAAAGACGCGGTCCTTTTTGCTCCGTCCGATAGAAGGATGGCGCCCGGCCAAGACTCGCCTCCGGCTGGCGGGCTGCGCCTTTGCCGGGAGGCCGTCGAACCCTCTGGGTGACTTCAAAAGGTTTCAGGATCTACATTCCATTCTCCTTTTCAGGGCTTGCCCTGACGCAAGCTGGGTTCATGCCGAGCGGCTCGTGCACAAGCTCGACACCTTCACCGCGCAGACCCGCCTCATCCAGCAGCGCATACGAGGCCTGATCTGGAACTTCTCCGACGACCTCAAGGCCTATTGCCGACATCCCAATCCGAAGCGCCGAGCCGTCTTGCGGCCCGCTTCGATCGGATCTTCCAGCGCCGCACCGGCTTTGCCACGCTCGCCCGGCTGCACGCCAACAAGGCCGAATTGCTGATGGTGCTCGACCGCCCGGAGATCCCGCTCAACACCAACGGCTCCGAAAACGACATTCGCTGCCAGGTCACCAAACGCAAGATCAGTGGCGGCACAACGCAGCGATATCGGCCGCGACTGCCGCGATGCCTTCCTGTCGCTGCTCAAGACATGCGACAAGCTCGACGTCTCGTTCTGGGGCTATCTCGGTGATAGACTGGTCGTAGCCGCTGGCAATGCCGTACCCTATCTCCCTCAGCTTGTCATTGGACAGCCAGTTTTGGCGCATGAACTGCCAAAGGCTCGACCGGGTTCAGCTCCGGTGATTTCGGCGGCAGCGGCAAGATCGTCATATTGTCAGGTACGACAAGATTGTTAGACATGTGCCAGCCCGCTTGATCCATGATGAGGACCGCGTGTGCGTAATTGGCAATGTGACGCGCGATTTCGGCCAGATGCTGGGTCATGGCGTAGGTATCGCACCACGGCATCACCAGCGCCGCGCCCTTGCCGAGCTTCGGGCAGATCGCACCTAATATATAGGCCGACCTGGTGCGCTGATCGTGCGGCGCTGAAGGTCGCGTTCCGCGCTTGGCCCAGCGGCGCGTGAGCTTGTTCTTTTTGACCGATCCGGGCTTCGTCCTGGAACCAGATTTCCATTCGTTTCCCCCGCGCCGTGCCGGCGGCAATTGCCGCCACTGCGGCGGGGAAGTTTTTTAAACTCCTCGATGGCTTGCGGGTCTTGCGCGTGATGCTTGGGGCGGGCGGTGAGCTTGCGGTAGTCATGGTATTTAACTCGCGTCCAAGCGTTTGTTGGCTCCCGCAGATACGATGCTCCTGCCAAAGCCATTGCACCAGATCGAGCAGCCTCCAGCGCACGACGCCATCGAGATAGGGAACCGGATCTTTCTCAACCGCCTCGATAAGCGCTCTGCGCTGCTCGTCATTCAGCAGAGGCGCGCGCCCCTTGGCCTTTACGGTCTTCAGGCCATCGGGACCATGCAGATTGAAGCGTTCGACCCAATCTCTCACGATCTGCAAACCGACCCCGCCGATCGAAGCCACCTGACTGCGCGAACCGCCCTCGTAGATGATCGACAAAGCAAGCGGTCGGCAAGACCAATCCGCATCCCGGCTTCGCCGCGCCAACCGGCGCAAGTCTTGATCAACCCCTTTGCATCGACGTCGTATCGCTCGTTGTGAAGGAAAAAATCAAAGGCCCATTGCCCAAGGACTTTCCCCCTCCCCGCATGCTGGCGTAACAGACGGTGTCGAGGCTCATGCAATCGATCCTAAGTCACAGGAGGCGCGTAACACCTGGCTTCGAGACAATTTCGGAAATCGTTCAACGTCACGAGCACGGCGACTACGGCGACGACGCTTCCTTTTGCGGGAACATTTCACCGCACTCCGCAGGCGCAAAGATCAAAGTTACGAGCCCATCCGGCAGGAACCACGACTTCGGCGTGATTCTGCGGGCAAAGGTCCGATATCCGTCCGGCGCCGTCCCTTCCGACGCCGCTTGTTGAGGCGGAATGAAAGGGTTGAAGACTCTGTCTCCGTCGGGCGCCGCATCGTCCCCGGCTCTCGGCTTCTCCGTCGTGATGACGAGGATGTCGCGAGCTTTCAACCTCTCACCGTAATCGTAATCAGGCCGCAAGCGCTGGGACCATTCGTCGACAGGTACGTCTAGCATGCCGTTTCCAAACGGCATGAGTTGATACTGGACGAAGGGAGAAAGCGCCTCGAGGAATGCGTCGCGCGTCTCGTTTCTAAGATAACTCAGGCCGCAGGAGCGAGTTTGCAACACGCCCATGGCGTCCACGTACCAGTCATAGTAGTCGAAGACATCTTGGCTCCAACGTTGCCTCGCGAAGAGGGCAATACGATCGCTTGTCGTCGCCGCTTCGATCTGCGCTCGACTCGGCAGAAAGTAGTCGCCGCTGTCGCGACCTAGCACGCCGACCACGAGGGCGAGAGTCGCGCATGCGAAGAGAAGGCCCGCAAGCCGCAGCCGATCAGCAAGGATATAGACTAGCCCGGCGCCGAGGGAGACGCTGGTGGCAAGTCGAAAGATCTCGTTGAGATGCACCGAAGAACTGAGGAGAAGGACAGTTATCAGCGCAATGAAAAGGCAATCCGCATCCACCGGCTTCTTCCAGCGAGCGAACATTGCTTCAATCCAATACACCGAGGCGGAGATTGAAACTAGGGCAAAAAAAGTCTGCCGAGCATGCTCGCTCAGTGAAAACTGAAAGACGTATTTGAGCAAATCCCAAATCGCCGCGACCGGCCCATGGACAAGGAAGATCGTTGCGTAGAGTTTCGGAAGCCCGATGGCTACTTGCCACCAATAGTATGTCAACTCATTTAGCCACAGATAAAAAACGAAGAGCCCGAGTGGGAGGACGAAGCCCACAAGCGGCGAAAGCAGTTTCATCGCGCTCATACCGCCTTGAGAACTCCACAGTCGTATCGGGAGGAGTGCTACTAGGGCGAGAGCCAGCCCCAGAAACAGCCCCTCGCGCGCAAGCACCGCCAGTCCAAGGAGCACCCCTCCGAGAAGACAAATCCACCAGTTATTTTTGCCTTTTACGATGGCGAGGCAACCGAACACGATGAAAGGAAAAGCGATGTAGTTGGGCCAAGGATAAATCGCTAGGGGATGTATCAGGAAGGTTGTCAAGAACGCATAGAGTGCCACTCGACGTTTCTTCGCCAAATGAAAGGTAAGAAAATATACCCCTGCAAGCCCCATCGCATAAAGTGTCGATACGCCGAATATGATTGACAGCACGTTGTTTCCGGCTGCGAAAAACAAATACTCAATATATGCGGTGAGAAAGCCATACTGAATGAATATTTCCTTGTACGGCACCCGCCCTCTCGCGATATCGACAGCATTACTGGTCATCAGCCCCCAATGATGGGGATCAAGATGATATGCTCCCTGAGCCACGGACAGAAAAACGACGGATGCCGCCGTGAGCACGACGACTGCAGCGCAGACGATGCCGCCCGGTGACTTCATACTCGATCATCTCCACCTTATTCTGCTTCGAAATTTGCACAGGCGGCCGTCCCATCGAGAGGTCATTGGCACCGCACGATTCTTGACTGACCCGACACAAACCCTGGGAGCTATTGGGTCGAAATCGACGCTGAGTCAACGGTCTCCAAAATCGCTCTTTGTTAGCGTGCTTCGGGTATTGCAGCGCCAAGAGTACCTACACTGGGGATATCTCAAAGCCTCCAGGAAAAAATGGATTGCTCTCAAGCGGAGGTTCGGAGACGATTCCCTTTCGCCCGCAATACTACCTTCCTGCCAGGGCGATTGTGGATTGCAGAGCCAGGTTTGGGTGCCGATGCATGCCTGCAAATAGGGCCAGTCCGTGAACTGCGTACCCCGGTCGAACGTGATTGAACGGCGGGCAAGATGGGCTAGAGCCTGTATGGCTTTTGTAAGACCATCATCAAAGGCCGAGATTGCCGATTACGCAAAGCGGCTGACGCGCTCGACAAGCGATGTGACATTGGCCTTTCCGAACTTCTTGCGGAACTCGATCAGGTCGCATCCCAATGACCGAGCTGCTTGCGATCGGCAACGACGTCTGGGCGCCACAGGGTGTTCAGTTTCGGACTAAATCGTTGGCCATGCCTGCGCCTGGCATGTCGCGGCCTGTGTCTGGCACGATGCTCCCGCAGACGCCGCCACAGCTTGATCGCGTGGCCGTCAGCCGAATATGCTAACTAACTAACTGTAGATCGTCTCGTGGCTGACCGAGACTGGACGGCGTTCCAGGCGCGTCCGACCGGCGATCTGATGCGTTAACCAGCCGTGTACGATCCGGTCGATCACTAATTGCCGGACGTGCGAGAAGCATGCAAGCTTCCGTAGCTTGGCGCGCCGTTCGCAAGCCATGTTATGCACCGTCACGCAGTGTAGCCATTGAGGTCCGAAATCTGCTGGTCGACGACGGTGTTGCGTTTGATCTCGCGAAAAATCGTCGAACGATGCCGGCCGAGCTTCTCGGCAATGATCGCCACGATTTTCACTAAAATCTTTCGCCTTGCCCCACTTGACAATATACTAATATTCTACCGCCTCCGAGGCAGAGCAGGGAACGCGAGCCTATCTCGCTTTTGATACGTCAAGCTTCAGCAAGCCTGCTTCATGCGAATGGGGTCGGTCTTCTATCGACTACAACACGTCGGGGCATGGGGACTAGAAGTCTCGGACGTTTCCTGCCAATAGTGGGCAACCCTACCCGAGCAGGTCGCTTGCGACTATCGGACCCAACAACAAAATTCTAAGGCGTGTTTTGAAAACAGTTATCCTAGCAGGCGGTCTTGGAACACGGTTGAGCGAAGAAACGTCAGTGCGTCCCAAACCGATGGTGGAGATCGGCGGACGTCCAATTCTTTGGCACATCATGAAGATGTATTCCTCCCACGGCATCAACGACTTCGTCGTCTGCCTTGGCTATCGCGGCTATGTTATCAAGGAATACTTCGCCAACTACGCCCTTCACATGTCAGATGTTACGTTTGATATGCGCAGAGGCGAGATCAAAATTCATCGAAACGATGCCGAGGATTGGCGGGTGTCCTTAGTGGATACCGGGGACTCGACCATGACTGGGGGCCGGCTGAAGCGTGTAGCCAAGCATCTGGACGGCGAAAACTTCTGCTTCACCTATGGGGACGGGGTTTCCGACCTCGATATCGCCTCAACTGTAAAGTTCCACAAGGCTCACGGCGGACTTGCCAGTGTTACGGCCGTCTATCCGCCTAAGCGCTTCGGGCAGATGGAAATTGTCGATGACCGGGTCACCGACTTCAAGGAAAAACCCGACGGTGAAGGCGGCTATATCAACGGCGGCTTCTTCGTTCTTTCGCCCAAGGTGCTCGACTATATTGAGGGAGATTCCACGATCTGGGAACGCCAACCGATGGAACGCCTCTCCCGCGAAAATCAGCTCTTCGCCTTTCGGCACAACGGCTTCTGGCAGCCGATGGACACCCTGCGCGACAAGACGTATCTCGAGGAGCTATGGGCGTCGGGTCAGGCACCGTGGAGGAGTTGGCCGTGAACGCTGAATACTGGAACGGCCGGCGCGTCCTGGTGACCGGCCATACAGGTTTCAAGGGCGGCTGGCTCACCTTCTGGCTTGCTGGCATGGGCGCGAAGGTAGCCGGCCTGGGGTTGCCGCCGTCCAGCGAGCCGAACCTCTATAATCTTCTGGGATTGGCTGGTCGCTGTCAGTCCACAATCGGCGATATAAACCAGCCCGGCGTGGTCGCGGAGAGCATTGCTCTTTTCGAACCGGAAGTGATCATTCATATGGCTGCCCAGGCATTGGTCCGGGCCTCTTATACGGACCCGATCGGGACGTACGAGACCAATGTGATGGGCGTCGTCCGGCTATTGGACGCCGCGCGGCTGAGCCCGAGCGTTCGAAGTATCGTCATCGTCACCAGCGATAAATGCTACGAGAACCGCGAACAAATCTGGGGGTATCGCGAGAACGATGCGATGGGCGGCCATGACCCATACAGCTCAAGCAAGGGCGCAGCAGAGATCGCGGCCCACTCCATGCAACGATCGTTTTTCCAGCCGTTCGTTGATGCTGGCCATCCGGCGCGCATTGCGACGGTACGCGCCGGCAATGTGATAGGCGGCGGCGACTGGTCGTCGGACCGACTGGTCCCGGACATCGTCCGTGGCTTGCTTGGGCCTGCAGGTGCTGTCCATTTGCGGAACCCCAAGGCGGTTCGTCCTTGGCAACATGTGCTCGAGCCGCTAGCGGCCTATCTCAGGATCGCCGAGCTACTGGATACTGGCGCCACCGCCGGCGTTGACGATGCATGGAATATCGGGCCGGACAGCAGCGACACGCGACCGGTGCTCGAAGTGGCCGAAGCGATGGTTGCGGCGTTAGGCAAAGGCCGGTTGGTACTGGGGACGAATACAGGTGAGCCACACGAAGCCACGCTGCTGACCCTTGATTGCACTAAGGCTCGCACCAGGCTCGGTTGGCGGCCACGGCTGATGTTCGAGGATTGCATGTGTTGGACGGCGGACTGGTACGCGGCCTGGCATCGCGGCGAGGACATGACCGAATTCACGCGTGGACAGATCACGCAGTTTGATAAATTGGAAGCGGCGCGCCACTATCCCCGCGTATGTTGAGACATCATTTACCATGACAGCTAACTCCGAATTGGCCGAACTGCGGGCTCAGATCCTTTCGTTGTCCGAGCGCTACGCAGAGCTGGCCCATAGTCCGCGTGAATTTGTTCCAGGCACGAGCAATGTACCACCGGCCGGTAAGGTGCTGGGTGCTCCCGAGATGCGCAATCTCGTCGATTCCGCCCTCGATTTTTGGTTGACAACAGGACGCTTCAACGCCCAGTTTGAGGGTCTCCTGACCAAGGCGACCGGCGCACGCCGCACCCTGACTACAAATTCCGGTTCGTCGGCCAATCTCCTCGCCGCCACCGCGCTCACATCCCACGTGCTCGGCGACAAAGCGCTCAAGCCGGGGGATGAAGTTATCACCTGTGCTACGGGCTTTCCCACAACCGTCAACCCGCTGCTTCAGAACGGCCTCGTGCCCGTCTTCCTAGACGTTGAGCTGGGTACCTACAATATCGACATTACCGAGCTCGAGGCTGCCCTTTCTCCGCGCACCCGCGCAGTGATGGTTGCCCATGCCCTGGGCAATCCGTTCAATCTCGGCGTGATCAGCGAATTTTGCAAAAAGCACGACCTGTTTCTGGTCGAGGACTGTTGCGATGCGCTCGGCGCGACCTATCGCGGACGGAAAGTAGGTACCTTCGGACAGCTCGGCACGCTCTCTTTCTATCCAGCACATCATATTACCATGGGCGAAGGCGGGGCCGTCCTGTGCAACGCCACAATCTTCAAGCGTATCGTTGAGTCGATCCGAGATTGGGGTCGCGATTGTTATTGCGATCCGGGCAAGGACAATACCTGCAACAAGCGCTTCGAATGGCAGTTGGGTGAACTGCCCTTTGGCTACGACCACAAATATACCTATTCCCATCTCGGTTATAACCTCAAGATCACCGACATGCAGGCGGCCATCGGCGTGGCCCAGTTGGATCGACTGGACGAGTTCGTCGCTGCTCGCCGCTTCAACTGGCAGTATTTGCGCGATGGCCTCAAGGACCTTGAGGACATGTTGATTTTGCCCGTGCCAACCGACGACAGTGACCCGTCCTGGTTCGGCTTCTGCCTCACCCTGCGCGAGGGCACCGGTATCGACCGCGAGGAGATGCTGCGGTATCTCAACGACGAGAAGAAGATCGGCACGCGACTACTCTTCGGCGGCAACCTGCTGCGCCAGCCCTATATGAAGGATCGGAACTATCGCGTCGTGGGGTCGCTTCACAATAGCGACACGGTGATGAACAAGACGTTCTGGATCGGTGTGTATCCTGGCCTGACCACGAGCCACCTCGATTATGTAATTAGTACGCTCCGCTCGTATCTCCACGGTCAACGTCAGATGTCCACCACTATCGCCATCGCCTAGGAGGGCATCGTGACTGGCTCGGAATATATTGCAGAGTTCATCGCCCGCATGGGCAGCAAGCACGTCTATACGCTGACGGGCGGCGCCTGCGCATTTATGATCGACGCGATTGGGCGGCACCCCGACCTGGAGGTGATCTGCGTGCAGAACGAACAGGCTGCTGCTATGGCGGCGGATGCCATCTGGCGGGTCGATCGGCGAATCGGGGTCACGATGGCCACATCCGGCCCGGGCGCGACCAACCTGATCACCGGTATCGCCTGTTCGTTCTTTGATTCCATCCCCTCCCTCCACATCACGGGACAGGTCAATCAGCGCGAAAGCAGTGCCGTGCACGGCGCGCAGGTCCGGCAATCGGGTTTCCAGGAAACCAAGATCGTCGATATGGTCCGTCCCATAACCAAGCATGCCGTGCTGGTCAGGTCGGTCGAAGAACTCAAGACTGAACTCACACGCGCTTACGAGATCGCGACTTCGGGGCGCATGGGGCCGGTCTTGATCGACGTCCCGATGGACGTTCAGCAGGCCGAGATCGACGGTGACTTCGCCCCTTTGCCCGAGACCGCGCCAGTTGACCCCGCGGTCGTAGCTCAGGCGGTGACAGCCATTTCGGGACTTTTGGACAGGGCGGAGCGGCCCGTTTTTCTCTGGGGCGGTGGCGTCGCCATGGCCGGCGTCCAAGAGAGTCTGAGCGAATGGCTTAGCGTTACCGGGATGCCCTTCGTTGCCAGCTGGGCCGGCATCTCAGCTTTCCCTCACAGTCATCCCGGCTTCGTCGGTCAGATCGGTGTCTATGGGAATCGTGGTGCCAATTTCGTACTACAAAATGCCGATGCGGTGATCGTGCTCGGCAGTCGACTCGACAACCGTCAGAGGTCAGGCAATGCTGCCAACTTCGCCATTGAGGCGATGGTGCACGTGCTCGATGTTGATGGCGAAGAAATCAAGAAATATGGCGGCGGTCGCTATTCAGGCACCGTCCTCGACCTAAAGGCACTGCCAGAGGTTCTAAGCAAGCTGGCTGGGCCGCGACTGTCCAATACGTGGACATCCTACATTGACGAGATGAAACAGACCTACCGCGGTAGCGAGACCAGTTCCACGGCGCGTCGCCTCAACAGCCTCTCGCCCTACGATGTGGTTCGGTGCATGAGCGAAGTCATCGATAGGGATGCTATCGTCATCGGGGACACTGGTGCGGCTGTATGCTGGTTGCACCAGAGCTTCACCGTCGACAAGCATACCCTTTTCACCGCAGGTGGCAATTCGCCCATGGGCTACGCGCTTTGCGCGGCTATCGGCGCTAAGTTGAGCAGTCCTGATCGGCAGGTGATCTCCTACAACGGTGATGGCGGCCTTCAGGTCAATATCCAGGAGTTGCAGACCATCAAGCATCTGAACCTCGACGTGGCGGTGGTCGTGATGAACAACGGCTCCTACGGTATCATCAAGCAGTTTCAAGACAGCTATCTGGGCAGCCGCTACACAGCCTCTTCCGAGGGATATTCGACCCCCGACTTTGGTGCCGTGGCGAAGGCCTATGGCCTGGACTACTGCCGCGTCGAAAGCATCGACCAGATCACGCCCGATCTCTTCAAACGTGGTGCAATCCTGATCGACGTTGTGCTGTCGGAAGAAACGTTGATCGAGCCGAAGCTTGAGATGGGACGACCGATCAATGACCAGTACCCATATTTGCGAAAAGCCGAATATGAACGTGGTAATCGGTTCGTGGAATACCCACGCTCGCATACACTAGAGGCTCTGGTCGCAAGCCAAAACCGCCAATGAAGGTCTTCGTCACCGGAGCGGGTGGTTTCGTCGGCGCCGCTGCCGTTTCAAGCGCACTGTCGGCCGGGCACGATGTTGTCGCCTTGGTGCGGCCAAATGGCAATAGGCAGCGCCTCGACGAGCTTGGCGTTGTCGTAGCCCCGGTGAATCTTGCCGATGTAGCTGAACTCGAAGCAGCGATGCGGCACCATCGCCCCGACGTTATCGTCCATTCGGCTTGGAGTGGGGTGTCCAACGCCAGTCGGCATGAGCGCCTACAGATCAGCGACAATGTCTCAGCGGCGCTGTCTCTTGTGGATGCAGCGGCTGCAGCCGGCGTCAGCAAATTTATCGGCATTGGTTCGCAAGCCGAGTACGGGCTTCTCTCCGGCAAGATCAGCGAAACCGTTTTACCGGTCCCGACGTCCCTCTATGGCGCGGCAAAGCTCGCCGTTCAGGTTCTGGCCGCCCAGCTTTGCGCCGATGCCGGCATCGATTTTGCCTGGCTGCGATTGTTTTCTACCTATGGCCCCCGCGACAATCCTAATTGGTTAATTCCATCCGTTATCGAACAGATGCTCGATGGCAGGCGTCCGATGACGACAGAGGGGCGTCAGCTATGGGACTATCTCTTTATCGATGACGTTGCCGATGCCATCCGAGCGGTTGCCGAAAGCAAGCAAGCGGTGGGGATCTTCAATCTGGGCTCCGGCAAACCCATCGCCGTCCGCAACATCATAGAGCACATCCGGGACATTGCCGCCCCCGGGCTTGATCTGATTTTCGGCGAGATTCCCTATAAGCAGGGCCAAATCTGGCATATGGAAGCCGACACCGATCGACTGAATAAGCTAACCGGCTTCGTGCCTCAGGTGGAACTGGACGAAGGGCTATTGCGCACTATCGAGTGGCACAAATCCAAACGGAGCGGGGAGCAATGTTAGTGCTCCGATCCTCGGAGATTGTTCGGTTTATTCGGTTCGTTGCCGTCGGCGTACTCAACAGTGCCTTCGGCTACGGCCTCTATGCCATTCTCATCCATATGGGAATCATCCCGGAAATCGCTCTTCTCGTCGCTACGGTGTTGGGCGTTATCTTCAACTTCTCCACGACTGGGCGCCTTGTTTTCAGGAGTAGCGACAATCGACTATTTTTCAAGTTCGTCGCCGCCTATGCCGTGATCTACGTCTGCAACGCCATGGCTCTCCGCATCCTTGTCAATTTTGGCATTGATCCGTTTGCGGCCCAGGCTGTGCTTATGCCTTTGAGTGTGATCGCCACCTTTGCGATGATGCGGGCGTTCGTCTTTCGGGAAGCAAGCAAATGAAGACCATTTCCGTTATCTCGCCGGCCTACAACGAAGTCGAAAACGTTCGAGAATGCCACAACAGGCTGCGGAACATCTTTGCCGAAAAGCTGCCCGAGTACCGCCTCGAACACATCTTCGCGGACAATGCCTCGACCGATGGCACGGTTGAAATCCTCCGCGAGATCGCTGCGGCGGACCCCAACGTTAAGGTCATCCTTAATTCCCGCAATTTCGGGCCCTTCCGCTCGCTGTTCAACGGATTGCGGTACGCAACTGGCGACGCCGTAGTGGTCTTCATGCCGGTCGACATGCAGGACCCACCAGAACTTATTCCCGAGTTTGTCCGTCATTGGGAACAGGGGATTGAGGTGGTCGCCGGCGCACGTGCAAGTCGCGAGGAAACTTGGCTCTTGCGCGCCTGCCGTTCTGTTTTCTATAATATCGTCAATAGCTTGTCCGACTTCGAGCTTACTCCCAATGTCGGGGAGTTCCAATTGATTGACCGCAAGGTGTGGGAGGCGGTCATGTCGCACGACGATCATTATCCCTATGTCAGGGGAATCATCGCGTCTGTCGGTTTCAAACGTCTAATTGTGCCCTACACTTGGGCGGCTCGGAAACGGGGGCTTTCCAAGAACAACATTCCGCGCCTCGTTGATCAGGCGCTCAATGGCATTTTCTCCTTTACCAATGCCCCTATGCGTTTCTGCATATATACCGGCTTCGCCTTGGCCTGCGCCTGTGTCGTCTATGCGATTTTCACAGCCATTTCGTTCCTGCTCTTTCCCAGCGCCGCCCCGCGGGGCACGGCCACGATTATCGTCTCACTCTTCTTCCTCTCGGGCCTACAACTGGCCTTCATCGGAATGCTGGGCGAGTACGTGACATCCATTCATTCCCAGGTTCGTCGCCGCCCCCTGGTTGTGGAGCGTGAACGGATCAATGTCGAGCCCCCCGATGCGTCCACACAATAGTGACGCACATAGCTATAGCCAGCGCGGCCCGCTTGATGCAGGCCGCTTTCTGTAAACCGGCGTAACGCCACGCGGACATCCAACTTGGCCACGGTCCTGTCGATATTCGGCACACGACCGCTGGCCTTGATGAGATCGGCGAAGCGAGGTGCTCAATCAAGTTTGCGCGCTTGAGCGCGTTGGGGGCAGTAGCTTCACTCGTCTCGGGATTTCGTCATTTCATCCATGGGTTCATCGCCCTTTGCCAGCCAACGCCGGTTAGATCGTTTTGGCGGTCTCCGCGTCCTTCAGATGGCGACCCCGGTCGTCGCCATTGGCGTATGGGCATGGTCGTTTTCACGGCACAGGCTTTCGCAGCTATCGAAAAGCAATATCTCCACGTCGGCCTTGGATCAAGCGGCGGGTACGATCGCTCTGATTGGGCATGATGGAAGCATCACAACGGTGATCAACTATCTGACCTGGAATGGCAGATTTTATCAGAGCGCGAAGCGCCACAATCCGCGACGTCTGAGCCGGAATGGCCGACGCAGCAGAACGGTCAGGTGATAACGGATGAGCCACGATAAGTTTGACCTACTTCGCTCGAACCAGAGTCAAGCGGGAGAATCCGCCCATGATGAGAAGCAACGCCGACGGGCGGAAAAGCAGCGGCAGCGCTTTCAGGAGCGGCAACTCGAGGCGATCCGGCAAAGGATCGAACGGGCACCGCTGATGAAGAAGCGGTCCGAGAGGCTTCAGGTCGCAAACAATATGTGGCGTATCATGAAAGAACTCGAGAAGGCTGTTCCTCCGATCCGGAAGCGCGACGTGCTCCATGCAGCCGGGCAAGGGAGTGAGCTCGACTCGACAAAACGCTTGCCCCGGTTCGCCATCGATCCTGATCTTCCGGCTGCAGAACAGGAGGATTGTGCCGAAGCAGCGACCCAAGCCATCGGGAAGTACGTGGAAATCGCCCGTGCCGCCGCACGGCTGAGTGGAGAACGGCACCCGATGACTTCCTGCGAGATGTGGTCGCGGGCACTCGTTTCGCAACTGGACGTCCGGAGGACGACAACGTGGAACCGGGTGTCAACGATCTTGTCGAACGTACGTGGGAGGATATGGAGATCGCTATTGAAGCTGCTTCGCAGGCCTTTGCGGCTCGGTATGATCTGGCTGAGACTCTGACGAAAGCACAGGATTTCCGCCTAGAGGTTGATGTCCTAGGGAATGCGAGGTCGGCCCAACTTCGTAATGATCCAGCCAGTTGACCAGAGAAATACAAAAATAGCGGGAGCGAAACGGTCGAGGGTCATGAATATCTCTAATGTTCGAGAGCTGTTAGCAATTGTAAATATTGTTATTTTCGGATTCAGGCCGACGTTTTGACGCTCACTTTAACGCGGTTGATGCGCAGGCCTTTGTGCCTCGAGCAATGAGGCCGCGGCGGTATAGCCGCCCCCCATCCCATCCAGGAAATGCAGATGAGACCCGCGAGCACCGACTGGCACGAGGCAGGTCATCAGCGCATGAGATTGGCGATGCATGCCGAAGTAGACTTCGCCCCGATCGTACGCCGACGTCAGGAGTGCTTCGACGTCCTTGATCTGCTCCGGCGTACAGTCCAGGGTCAGGCGAAGGACATCGTCGTATCGCCTGTAGTCGGAATTGAGAACGACGTCCGTCCACCCCTTGCCGCCGAGGTAATCCGCAACGGAGTTGGTGATCACGACATCCTCGGGAACGGGACGTGATGAGCCATCCTCTACACCGAGTAAGGCAAGCAGTCGCCTTGTCAGCAAGGTGAAGGCCTCGGGGCTGATGTTGTCCTGTGGCTCCACAAGAAGGGAGAGGATTTCGCCACGCCGACTTGCGATGGGTGCCCACTCGCAAGTCAGCCCTTCGAGATCGGGCGTTGCGTATGCCTCACACGGCAGGAGCGCGTGATTCCCAGCTTTGATCTCCCGGTCAGCCCAGTTCAACCCGCCGCCCGCGAACATGGCATACGTGGCCGTCGGCGAGGCGGCGTAGCGCGCTACTTTCACGTCGCTTCCGGCGGCACGGATGTCTTTCACGGCAGCCAGGCCGATCCTGAGCTTGAGCTGCAAATGGTCGCGGGCATAGCCTGCGACGCGACGCAGGACCCCGACCGCTGTTTCTCGAACATCGGGATCGAAGGCAAATGCAGCGCCGTCACCGCGAAACACGAATGGGAAATCGAAGTTGCCGAAAGCATTGCCCAGCGCCGCAATTGCCGAAGCGCCCGCGTAATTGACATCCTTGTACTGCCCGCGAGCAATAGCTGAGGTTGAATCGACGACGTCGGTGATGCCAATCAGCCAGTCGTCGGGTAACGGCGTGTAGCCTGTCGTATCCAGCAGTTCGGCGAAATCGCTGCTGGCTTCGAGGTATCGGAATGGCTTGTCCATTGAAGCCTCCTGCATCAAAGATTTGCTTGCCTGCCCTGCCATCGTGGCAGGGCAGGCAAGGCGCGCTTCCGTCAGATGAGGGTTGTCACAACATCGACGTTGCCGTGCGTTGCCTTCGAGTACGGGCAGATGTTGTGGGCCTCATGCAACAGCTCGGTTGCTACCGCGGGATCGATGCCAGGTACGCTTACGTTCAATCGAGCGCTGAGGAAGTACGAGCCCTCCTCCAGGTTCAGGTCGATCTCGGCGTCGACTGCGACGCCGGCCGGAAGCTTGATGTGCTTCAGCGATGCCGCATACTCGATGGCACCCATGTAGCAGGCCGACCAGGCGGCACCGAACAGGTTTTCTGCGGCTGGATGAGGCTGTGTCATCTTGATGTCCAGGTGGCCATCACTGCTGCGTGCGCCGCCATCGCGGCCGTTTGTGTTGTGCGTCTTACCCGTGAACAGAACCTTGTGTGTCATGGCGAAACTCCTCTGTGTTGGTTGAGTGTCTGCACCCTTGTGCTGCCAACAGAAGTACTGCCGCACGACTGAAATCGCACGTTAGGCGTTGTTAGACGTTGATTGCGGCGGTCCTCCAACAAACAAGGATTAACAACGCCTAACGTGAGCTTCACAGCTCCGCGGCGTAGCTTTTCGGGCAGCACAACGGTGCAGACTCTCAACCGCCATTCTCGAGGAGAGAGACCATGACCACCACCAAAACCGAAGTTATCGACCTGGATCGACGCCGACTTTTGGGTGCCGCTGCAACCGGCATCGCCGCACTCGGCATCGCAAACGTGTTTCCTGGGCGTTCAATCGCGGCGACCGATCCCGAAGCAATCCGCCCGTTCCGGGTCAACGTTCCTGAAGCTGATCTTGATGATCTGCGTTACCGGCTTGCCCATACCCGCTTGCCGGAGAAAGAAACGGTAAGCGATTTCTCGCAAGGCGTTCCGCTCAAGACCATCAAGCAGGTACTGCGCCACTGGCAGACCGGCTACGACTGGCGCAAGGTCGAGGCCCGGATCAATAGCTATCCGAACTTCATCACGCAGATCGACGGCCTGGATATTCACTTCATCCACGTTCGTTCAAAGCATGAAAACGCGCTGCCGCTGATCGTGACGCATGGTTGGCCGGGCTCGATCGTCGAGCAACTGAAGATCATTGGCCCTCTCACCGACCCGACAGCCTATGGGGGCGATGCCTCTGACGCCTTCCACGTCGTCATCCCGTCCATGCCTGGCTATGGCTTTTCCGGAAAGCCCGACGCCACCGGCTGGGGGCCGGAACGCATTGCGGCCGCCTGGACTACGCTGATGCGGCGGCTAGGATACAAGAACTTTGTCGCCCAGGGCGGCGACTGGGGTGCGGTGGTCACCGACATGATCGGCGTGCAAGCGCCACCCGAACTGCTCGGCATCCACACCAACATGCCCGGAGCAATTCCTGTGGAGATCAACAACGCATCCTTTGCCGGCGCTCCTGCTCCGGAAGGCTTGTCGGACGAGGAGCGGAGGTCCTACGACCAGCTCGTCTTCTTCTACAAGCACGTCTATTACGCCTTCCTGATGGGAACACGGCCGCAGACGCTGACCGGATTGGCCGACTCGCCGATTGCGCTTGCGACCTACATGCTCGACCATGACGCCCGAAGCCTTGAACTGATCGCCCGCTCCTTCGACGACCAGAAGGAAGGTCTCAGCCCGGACGACGTGCTCGACAACGTCACGCTTTTCTGGCTCACCAACACAGGCGTATCAGCCGCCCGCCTCTATTGGGAAAACAAGCTCGCTTTCTTTGCGCCCAAGGGCGTCAAGGTACCAGTCGCGGTGAGTGTCTTCCCGGATGAGCTTTACCAGACCCCGCGCAAGTGGGCCGAAGCCGCCTACCCCAACCTCATCCACTACAACAAGGTGGCAAAGGGCGGTCACTTCGCCGCCTGGGAGCAGCCCAAGCTGTTCGTCGATGAGGTGCGGGCCGGGTTCCGCGGTCTGCGGAAGTCTGGCTGACCTTTCCGGCGCGCGCATATGCGCGCGCCTCCCTCCTTCCCCCCGGGGTACGATCATGCAACATGTGCATACTGCCAGGACAGAAACGATTGGCAGCCGAGAGAACGGCTTCGCGCGCAGTTCGGACGGGGCTCTCGACATCAGGCTTTCAAACCCTTCCGGCAATCGGCTAGGCACGAACCCGGAGCAGCTCGTCGCAATCGCCTGGTCGGCGAGTTTCGCAAGTTCATTGAAACATGTCGCCGATATCAGGCGGATCAAGCTCCACGCGGATGTCAGGATATACGCCAATGTGGAGTTATCATCCGACGACCAGGGATACGTCGTCGGCGTTCGCCTGGAAATCTACCTGCCCGGCCTGGATCGGGAAATTGCATCTGCTTTGGTTGAAGCTGCTCGACTTGAGTGCCCATACTGCCGAGCAACACATGGCAACATCCATGCCTTCTACAATCTCGTGTGAGCCCCGAAGTGCGCAAACCGAATGTTGAGGCACCATGGCTCCAAAAAAGAGGTTGGAGTATAAACAGCACGGTGGAGGTGGTCAGGGAGAATGAAATGACGCGGGCGACAGGTGATGCTGCCGGTGACCTGTCCTTCGGCCCTTTTTGTCTGAATGTGGGTCAGCGCCTCCTTGCGAAGGAAGGGGTTCCTGTCGAGCTTGGCGCACGCGCCCTGGACCTTTTGATCGCGCTGGTGTCCGCTCCGAACACTCTTCTGACCAAGCAGGATCTAATGTCGGCGGTCTGGCCCGACGTCATCGTTGAGGAAGGCAACCTGCGCTTTCACATGACCGGGCTGCGTAAAGCCCTTGGCGATGGGCGGGACGGTGCACGCTACATCACCACCATCCCCGGCCGTGGCTACTGCTTCGTTGCCCCGATATCAGGCTCGTCCCCTGCGCTGGTCCGCGGTGATGACGCGGTGAAATTCAGGCATGCCAATCTTCCCAACCGCTTGGAACGTATGGTCGGACGCGAAAGTGATATCGTTGACCTTTCCGAGAGGCTGTCGAGATTTCCTGTCGTTTCCATCGTGGGAGGTGGAGGCGTCGGGAAGACTACCGTCGCAATAGCATTGGCCAATCAACTGGCGGGAGCGTTCGATGGCGCTGCGGTGCTTGCTGATTTCGGGACGCTAAGTGATCCATCGCTCGTTTCACCCGCGCTTGCGTCCATGCTCGGAATACCCGTCGGCTCCGATGACGTGCGCCCCAGTTTGCTCGCCTACCTCAGAGACAAGCGTATCCTTCTTGTGTTCGATACCTGCGAGCATCTGGTCGATACCGTCGCAGACCTGGCGGCAAGCATCACCGATGCCGCGCCGCACGTCCGCATCCTGGTCACGAGCCGGGAAGCCCTCAGGATTGAAGGCGAAAGTATCTACAAGCTCGACACGCTGGCCTGTGCACCGGTCGATCCGGAAATGACTGCCGAGAAAATTCTCTCCTATCCGGCTTCCCAGATGTTCGCCGAGCGCATCGCCGCGAGCGGAGTGCCGCTGTCCCTCACCGACGACGATGCTCGCATCATTGCGGCGATTTGCAGAAAACTCGATGGCATGGCGCTTGCGCTGGAACTGGCCGCGAGACGGGTCGAGGCCTATGGCCTCTCCCAGACGGCTGCCCTGCTCGATCAGCATCTTGCCCTGGCATGGGTGGGATCGCGCAACGCGCCGCCACGTCAGAAGACCCTGCAGGCGACGCTCGACTGGAGTTTCGGGCTGCTGTCCGACCTGGATCGCACCGTTCTTCGGAGACTGGCCATCTTCGTTGGCGATTTCACGCTTGATGCCGCCTGGGAGGTGATCGCAACACCGTCTCTTGACCGACCTGCACTCTTTGGTGCCATCGACAGCCTTGTTGCGAAGTCGCTGCTGAGCGCGAACTCGTTCGGCGCGATGATGCGCTATCGATTGCTCGATACAACGCGCGCCTACGCACTCAATAGCCAGATTGAAGATGAGCTTGCCGACCTGGCTGCGAGCCACGCCTTGTACTACCGACGTTGGTTGGAGCAGTTTGGCCCGGATTGGCCAACGCTCTCGAGCGGACCCGAACGGCTGCCTTATTTCCTTGGCATCAATAACGTCCGGGCGGCCCTGGAATGGGCGTTTTGCGACAGCGGCAATGTCGATGTCGGTATCGGCTTGGCTGCCGCGGCCGTTCCGGTATTTCAAGCGATGTCGCTCTTTCCGGAATGCCAGCGCTGGTCTGAACGCGCTCTTTGTGCAATGGGCGACCATTATCGGGAAAGCCGTGAGGAGATGCATCTTCAGGCTGGCCTTGGAATCTCTCGCATGTATCTCCATGGCGGCCGTGACGCGCTCCCCGCGCTCACAAGGGGTCTGGAGATTGCCGAAGGTCGAGGGAATGCTGTCGATCAGCTGAAGGTCCTCGGCCCATTGAACATGTTTCATCTCCGAACGGGAGATTTCAAATCGGCGCTCCAGTGTGCCTATCGCTGTTCTTCCGTCGCTGAGGCGACCGAAGAGCCGTCCGCGATTTCGCTTGGGCACTTCTTTCTGGGCAATTCATTGCACTTCGGCGGCGAACTTGGCCGCGCCAGGCTCGAACTGGAGGCTGCGTTAGCGAGCGATCCGCTCCCCAGCCGCGCCCCGGGGAGCTATGTCGGTTTCCAGGGACGCGGGCTAGCAGGCGGAATACTTGCCAGGAATCTCTGGCTTCAGGGCTTCCCTGACCAAGCGGCCGTCCGGGCGCGGCAAGCGATCAAGGAAGCGGCGGAGGCGGATCATTCGTTGACACTCTGCATCGCGCTGCTCGGTGGCATTGCCGTTTTCCTCTGGCGCGGCGACCTGGAGAGTGCACAAGAGCACATTGATTGGCTGATTTCGCGTGCCGGGCTGCACTCCCTGTCGCCATACGTGTCAGTAGCGAGAGGCTTCGAGGCGGAAATAGCCATCCGCCGGGGAGACCCCAGCGCAGGGGTCGACAACCTCCGCCGATGCATTGAGCGACTGCATGCCTCCACCTATGAGGTTTTCACCACCATGCTTGAAATCTCGCTGATAAAAGGGTTGGCGGCGCTCGGCAAAATCGACGAAGGGTTGGAGCGGGTCGAGAAAGCCATCCAATCGGTCGAAACCAAAGGGGACTTCTGCTACGGCCCGGAACTTCTGCGAATAAAGGGGAACCTTTTGGGATCGATTTCCACTTCGGATGAGGCACGCCTTTGCATTGCAGGTGCCATCGCCGCCAGCAGAAAGATGTGCGCACGCAGTTGGGAACTGCGCGCCTCGTGCGATCTCGCTGCACTCGAAGCGGACCTGGGAAAGAAAAAGGAAGCCGCAACGATCCTTCGGCTAGTCCTTGATGAGTTCGACGAGGGCCACGACACCGACGATCTGCGGGCAGCCCAAGACATGTCGATGCACGGCGGTGATGTGCCGATCGTTATCGAGGCATCGCACGAGCGGCCAACACGTCGCCCATAAATCCGCGCTGAGCGGTCGGCGGGAGGGTTCGCGCACCGCGCCACGTCCTCTCCAACTGCTCGACGAAGGCATATTGACCCAGCGGGGAAGATTGCCCTCTGTGGGTAGGGCGGCACGGCATCCTCGTCGAGCAGTCTTGAGACGACCGCGCCGCAAGCTTGGTGAGTACTTGGGACACCCGTCTAGACGTGCGTCAGCGTACCGATCAATTGCGCCAACCGACCGCAACGCCGCGTCCGCGTTTCGACCAGGCGAGGCAGACAGCAAGCGGAAAGGCGATTTCGCGGAAGCACGCGTCCCGTGCCCCAAGCGTGTGAAATGCGGAGCTAACCCTTAGCCACTGGCAACAGCACAAGGAAGCTTCCGTTTCAGCATCAGGGCGATCAGCGCATCGGCTGGTGCCCGGGCGCCGGGCCGATCCGCGCGGGGAGCTTATCCCCGCCCGAACTCGTCGGAGACACGGACGATATCGTCCTCGCCGAGATAGGAGCCGGTCTGAACTTCGATCATCTCCAGCACAATCCGGCCGGGATTGTAGAGCCGGTGCAACTCGCCCTGTGGAATATAGACCGACTCGTTTTCACGCAAGAATGTCACCTGGTCGCCGACCGTTACTTCAGCCGTGCCTTTGACGCATACCCAGTGTTCAGAACGGTGGAAATGCCTCTGTAGCGACAACTTTTTGCCCGGCGACACGAACAGGCGCTTCACCTGGAAACGATCGCCGTTGAAAAGCGACGTATAACCGCCCCAAGGGCGATAGCAGGTCGGGTGGGTTTCCGTCAGGCTTGATGTTTCCTTGGCCTTGGCAAGGAGTTTCACCAGCTTGCCGACTTCCTGGGCTTCGTCGAGGCGACCAACGTAGACGGCATCCTCGCTGGCGATGACAGCCACATTCTTCAGTCCTTGAACCGCGAGATGCGAGGCACGCGACAGGACCAGCGAATTTTCGGTGTTCATGACGGTGGCATGGCCGATAACGACATTGCCGTTCTCGTCCTTTTCGACGAGCTTTCGGATGGCATCCCAGCTACCGAGGTCTGACCATGCAAAAGCTGACGTGACCACGGCGGCATTGGCGGTCTTTTCCATCACCGCATAGTCGATAGAAATATCGGGGCTTTTCTGAAAACTGGGCCCATCGAGACGGACAAAATCAAGATCGATCGTAGCCTTGGCAACGGCAGCTTCCGCAGCCTCGTACACGGCCGGCGCATATGTTCCGAGCTCGTCCAGGAGCAGGTCGGCACGGCACATGAAAATGCCGGAATTCCAGAAAAAACCGCCAGTGGTCAGCATCTCTTCTGCGGCAGCAAGTTGCGGCTTCTCGACAAAGCGCTTCACCTTGTGCGCGCCGGACGAAAGCAGCTCGCCCTGTTCGATATAACCGTAACCGGTTGCAGGCTCGGTCGGCTTGATGCCGAATGTGACGATCTTGCCTGATGCGGCGGTCTGGCGCGCAGTCGCGATCGACTCGCTCCAATCCTTGCCCGCATCGATCACGTGGTCGGAGGCCAGAAGGTGGAGGATCGCCTCCTCACCGAATTTCTTCTTCAAGTGGAAAGCAGCGGCGGCGATGGCAGCGGCCGTATTGCGAGCCACCGGCTCGAGGATGATGGCAGACAGATCAACATCGACTTCGCGGGCTTGCTCTGCCACTGTGAACCGAAAATCCTGATTGGTGATGACGACAGGCGCCTCGTAGACGGCGGCGTCGGTCACGCGCTCGAGGGTTTGCTGGAACAACGTCTTTTCATCGACGAGCTGGATGAACTGCTTCGGCGCGTTCGATCGCGACAATGGCCACAGGCGGGTGCCCTTGCCGCCGGCCATGATGACTGGAATGATCTTCTTGGTCATAAGAAATCTCCGGGTACGGGCGGACCGTGTTTATGAAGTTCAACCTTCAATAGGCAATCGGGTCAATGTGTTTGTCCAGTCGAGGACGAGGGAAAGGCCTTTCTCAAGCAACGACGAAGCAGCTGCCTCATCCTCGGCTTCAACATAGCAACGCATTTCGGGCGCATTGCCGGAAGGACGGAAGTGAACGATGGTGCGATCGGCCAATGTAACGCGCAGGCCATCGATATCGCTGACCGAGCCAACGGCGCCAAGCGGTTTGAGGAAGGCCGCCAGGTTTGCAGGAGAAGCACGCAGATGCGCCATTACTGCAGCGCTCCTCTCGACGGCAAAATTCTCGAGCCGGTCGGCGGCCGCCACCGGCAGGTGAAAATCGGCGACGATCGCGGAAAGCGGCTTGTCCTGTTGCTTGGCGAGAAACAACGTCGCCAGAACCGGCAAAAAGCTGTCGCGCGTCGGAAGAGCGGTCAGCGCTCCATTCGCCACGGCGAAATCCGACTGCGTCAGCACGCCACCATTGGCCTCGAAACCCATCACCGCCGTTTCGCCCGCGGCGGCCGCCTCGTTCATGCCTTCGATAACAAAGGGGGACCCGACTTTGGTACGGGTGACGCGGTAGCTGCCGGCCGCCTCTATCCCGGAATTGGAGGTCACAGGGGTGACAATGACCTTCGCTTCAAGGAAGCGCGCAACGATGAGCCCGAGGAGGTCACCGCGCAGCGGTGTACCCGCCTCATCGGCCACCAGCGGCCGGTCGCCGTCGCCATCGGCGGAAACGATGGCGTCGAGAGCATGCTCCTTGGCCCAGCCGCGCAGCAGTTCGATCGTCTGCGCCGACACGGCTTCTGTATCGACCGGGATGAAATGATCGGACAGTCCGAGCGCCACGACTTCCGCACCATAACCGGCGATCACGTCAATCAGGCCATCGCGGGCAACCGTGCTGTGCTGGTATACGCCGATTTTCAGGCCGGAAAGGGCGCCGGCTGGCAGCAGCGCGCGATTGCGTGACAGGAAAAGCGCAGCGGCCTGGTGTTCTTCGCTCTGAGCGGTGCCAGGGGTCAGGTCAACGATCGTGTCGCCGATCTCGGCAGCGATACGGGTGATTGCGAGCTCATCCGCCTTGTCGATCTCGCCATCCGGGCGATAGAACTTGATACCGTTGCGATCTGCCGGGATATGCGAGCCGGTGACCATCAGCGAGGCGCAGCCTTTCGACATGGCATAAAGCGCCAGCGCCGGCGTCGGGATCGCGCCGCAATCGATCGGCTGCAGGCCGGCTCGTGCCAGTGCTCCGATGCAGGTCGCAGCAATATCGGGGCTTGAGGGACGATAGTCGCCAGCGACAAAAATGCGGTCTCCCGCCTTTGCCAATCCGGCATTCAGCAGGTGTCTTGCAAAAGCGGTTGCGTAAAGAGCCGATGCATGGCCCTGAAGATCGGTTACAAGGCCACGAAGACCGCTGGTGCCGAATTTCATGAAACTTCCCAACATTCACCGACTTGCTGTCTGCGTAGGTAAACCGTCATCCGCGAGTGCCAATAGATTAGCGAAAGATATCGAGAGTTTCAAACCGGTGATAGGCTTAGGCCCGCCAGAACCTCAAGCTGAGGCAGGACACACGCCACGCCATTAGGATGATGCCCGAAATAGGGCGTTGGCCGGGACGGGGAAAAATGTGTACTCAATGATGCCGTGCTAGTGCAACCGTCACAACCAGGAAACGCGGCCGCCACCCTATCTGAACCCAAGAAAGTGATCGGGTGGGTGCCTAGTATGAGAGGAGATGGTAGATGGATGGCTCGCGCCAAGATACATCGCTTGCAACACGTACAGGCAGAGGAAGAGCCGTCAAAAGAGCGCTCGTTACAGGTATAACCGGACAAGATGGTTCCTACCTTGCCGAACTTTTGCTTAGCAAGGGATATGAGGTTCACGGAATCAAACGGCGTACGTCTCTCTTCAATACAGATCGGATCGACCACCTGTACGTGGATCCCCATGTCGAGGGTCGCAAATTCATTCTGCATCACGGTGATCTGACGGATGCCACCAGCTTGATCCGCATCGTTCAACAAGTGCAGCCGGATGAGATTTACAACCTGGCGGCACAATCCCATGTTGCCGTTTCGTTCGAGGAACCGGAGTATACTGCGAACTCGGATGCGCTCGGCGCTCTGAGAATTCTTGAGGCCATCCGTATTCTTGGAATGGAAAAAACGACGCGCTTTTATCAGGCAAGCACGTCCGAACTGTATGGACTTGTCCAGGAAACGCCTCAAAAGGAAACGACGCCATTTTATCCGCGCAGCCCTTACGCTGTTGCGAAACTCTATGCTTACTGGATCACCGTCAACTATCGTGAAGCCTACGGAATGTACGCTTGCAACGGCATTCTCTTCAATCATGAGAGCCCGGTGCGAGGTGAAACCTTTGTCACCCGCAAGATTACACGTGCCTTGGCGCGCATTAAGCTCGGCCTTCAGGACTGCCTGTATCTAGGTAACATGGATTCCAAACGCGATTGGGGGCACGCGAAAGACTATGTTGAAATGCAGTGGCTAATGCTGCAGCAGGAACAACCAGAAGATTTCGTTATTGCCACCGGCATCCAATACAGCGTGCGCGAGTTTGTAGAAGCTGCCGCTCGGGAAATCGGCATGACCATTCGCTGGTCTGGAACGGGTGTCGACGAGAAGGGGTTCGATGCAAGAGGCAATTGCGTTGTCGCGGTCGATCCACGTTATTTCCGTCCAGCAGAAGTGGAGACCCTTCTGGGGGATGCGTCCAAAGCGAAGCAGAAATTGGGATGGGAAGCCAAGACAACGTTTGAAGAGCTCGTATCGGAAATGATGCGTGAGGATCTCAAGGCCGCCGAGCGTGACGAGGTGGTTCGAAAGCATGGCTTCCATACCTTCCAGCATCACGAATAGCTTCATGGATAAGAGCGCCAAAATTTATGTGGCCGGTCATCGTGGCATGGTGGGATCGGCCATCGTGCGCCGACTTAAATCTGCAGGCTATTCGAATATACTGACGCGCACTCATGCCGATCTCGATTTGACGCAACAGCCAAAGGTCACCGAGTTCCTGACCACGGAGCGACCGGACTATGTTTTCCTGGCCGCCGCAAAGGTAGGCGGTATTCATGCCAACAATGTCCACCGTGCGGAATTCCTCTACCAGAACCTGATGATAGAGGCGAATGTGATCCATGCCGCTTGGCAAGCTGGGGTCGCGCGCATGCTCTTCCTTGGTTCTAGCTGTATCTATCCGCGGGACTGCCCTCAGCCGATAAAAGAGGAATACCTGCTGACCGGCGCGCTTGAACAGACCAACGAGCCGTATGCTATTGCCAAGATCGCCGGCGTAAAGCTTTGCGAAAGCTACAACCGGCAATTCGGAACCCAATATATGTCTGTGATGCCGACGAACCTTTATGGCATCGATGACAATTATGACCTGAACAACAGTCACGTGCTGCCCGCGTTGATTCGTAAGGCGCACGAGGCGAAACTCCGTGGTGATCGCAGCTACGAGGTATGGGGTTCCGGGCGCCCAATGCGTGAATTTTTGTATGTCGATGACATGGCAGACGCCTGCGTCTTCTTGATGGAGCAGGAAGGGATCGAACCAAGCCTATTTAACGTTGGAACTGGCGAAGATATCACCATTCGGGAATTGGCCGAGACTGTGATGGATATCGTCGAGTTCAAGGGCGCGATCGTATTCGATTCTTCCAAACCAGATGGTACACCTCGAAAGCTGTTGAATGTTGACCGGCTGCGCAACCTGGGATGGAGCGCGCGAACAACACTGCGCGATGGGCTGCGCGCGACCTATGCTGACTTCCTCAAAAGAGCGGCTCGAGACTTCATTTGATCGAGCTGCCGGTTACAATTTCCATGCCATCATTGATCAGGCGCTATCGTCGAATTTATAGCAAGGTGTTCGCGTAGAAGTCGTAGATGTCTTTGTCATCGAGGCGGCTCCTCGGCTCTCCGCACATCGTCGCCTCAAAGATACGTGGCCACGCCGCCATCTTCCCTGCGAACGACACTCCGACCAGCTCTGCTTTAAGTATTACTTTCAGCGGAACGGAGACAACTTAAATAAAAGTCGTTCAATAGCTTATCGATAATCCTATCGGGGTATGCCCAGCGATGCATCATACCGCAGATTACTGTCGTTCTCTCTCGCCGCAAACATGACAGGATAGTTACCTGAACGTGTGCCGCAGTTTAGGTGAGGGCGTCTGTCATGCTGAGGATCAACATCAAGGACCGCGACTATTTGAGCGGATATGGCGGCTCGTTGAATGTTTATAGCGCAGCAGCCACCGGCAGCGCTCTTTTCGTGACCGCAACAGTGGGTTCTTCAGCCAGCGATAGTGCAATTGCCGATTTGAGTGCGGTCGGATCTGTGACCTCGCTCACGGGGACGACCACTGCGTCTCCTTTGACCAATGATCCAGCCGCGGCGCAAACGTCACCGGCTTCAGGCGCCACCTCCACAGGCGACGCGACCGGCGGCGCGAGCTTGGCACTCACCACCGCCACGACAACAAGCTCTTCGACTTCAGACCCGCAGACGACGACCAAACCACGCACCGTGCTGCCACCAGATCCTTCCACTTCAATCACCACGACCTCGCTGGAGCCGGCTCTGTCAGCTGCTCCTGAGGTTGTGCTGCCGGTCTCGGACGCGAGCGATACGTCGAGTGTTCCGGTTCTGAGGTTCTCGGTTGCAAGTGTGGGAACGGCTGAGGATACATCATCTGCGTCAGCAGCGGTGACTTCGGATGCGCCGGCGACGCTCGCCGCAACAGCTTCGACGACGACGGTTGTGGCCGTCACAGCGGCAGTAACCGCGGCTCCTACGCTTAATAAGATCGCCCTCGAAAATATGAAGCAGGGCAATCCGATCAGCGAATGGGGCCTTGACGGCGACGGCGGCGGGACCATTCAGGGCTTCGCAACAGAAATCAGCACCAACATCGGCCAGACAGTCGACTTCAAGATCGCGACTGACTCGACCCACTACCGCATCGATATTTATCGTCTCGGCTATTACGGCGGGGATGGTGCGCGCAAAGTTGCCTCCATTGACAAGTCACTAACGACGGCGCAAATCCAGCCGCATCCGATCGTCGACATGTCACTCGGCCTGATTGATTGCGGCAACTGGTCGGTTTCGGCAAGCTGGCAGATTCCAGATGATGCCGTCTCCGGCGTCTACATTGCCAAGCTGGTCCGCGAGGACGGCGTTGAGGATGCAAGCATCATTCCATTTGTCGTCCGTGATGACGCCTCCACGAGTGACATCGTCTTCCAGACGTCAGATACGACCTGGCAGGCCTACAATGCCTGGGGCGGGGCAAGCCTCTACGAAGGCAATGTACCGGTCGACCCAGCAGACATGATCGGCTACATGCCTCCAAACTGCAGTTGCGGCCTGACGGCAATTGGGCGTGCATCGGCAATCAGCTACAACCGGCCGATCATCACCAATTCAAGCCCGATGGGAGGAACGTGGGACTACATCTTTGGCGCCGAGCATTCCGCAATTCAATGGCTGGAGCAGAACGGCTACGACGTATCCTACATCTCCGGCGTCGACGCCAGCAGAAATGGCAACCTGCTGCTCAACCACCAGGCCTATCTGTCGGTCGGCCACGACGAGTACTGGTCTGCCGACCAGCGCGCCAACGTCGAGGCTGCGCGCGATAGCGGCGTCAACCTTTCATTCTGGAGCGGCAACGAATGCTATTGGAAGGTCCGTTGGGAAAGCAGCATCGACGGCAACGGCCAAGCTTATCGTACGATGGTGTGCTACAAGGAGACTTGGGGAACCAGCACGGATCCGAGCGATACCGGCACAGGGACGTGGCGCGATCCCCGCTATGCCGATCCCGGACAGGAGCCAGAAAATTCGCTCACCGGAACCATGTTCACGGTCGACAGCTATCGCGCAGATACCATTACGATACCTTACGATTATTCGAACCTTCGCTTCTGGCGCAATACCGACGTTGCCAACCTCCAGCCGGGAGAGACATATAATCTCGTACAGAACCTGCTTGGTTACGAATGGGATTCCGACGTCGAGAATGGGTTCCGACCGGACGGCCTGATCAACCTCTCACTCTCCACAGTGGCGGTGAACACCTATCTCCGGGACTATGGAACAAGCGTTGGCGATGCCGTCGTAAACCACAGCCTGACGATGTACAGAGCCGAAAGCGGAGCTTTGGTGTTCGGCGCAGGTACCGTCTTCTGGTCGTGGGGACTGAACGATCAACACGAGGGCGCAGAGACACCAACCGACCCTAACGTCCAGCAGGCCATGGTCAACATGTTTGCAGACATGGGGATCCAACCAACCACGCTGGATGCAAGCCTTATTCTCGCCACGCAATCCACTGACTACATCAAGCCGACATCGACGATTACGTCGCCAATCATCGGTGCCAGTTTCGTCGAAGGGCAGCATGTCACCATAACAGGAACGGCCCAGGATTTCGGCGGCGGCATTATCGCCGGGATCGAGGTCTCAACGGACGGCGGACAGCATTGGTTCAAGGCAACCGGCCGCGAGAACTGGAGCTACAACTGGGTTGTCCAGGCCAGCGGCACCTACACGATCATGTCACGCGCCGTCGATGACAGTGTCAACCTGGAAACACCGTCGGCTGGCAAGCAGGTCAGCATTATCCTGCCCGACACAAACAGCCTCTGGACGCTGGCCTCCAAGCCCGCGATGGAAACTGCGATTGATCGCGACGGTGTCGAACTCGGGGTGCGATTTCAGTCCACGACGGGCGGCTCCATCGAAGGGATACGTTTCTACAAGGGCTTTTATAACGTCGGAGAGCACGCGGTCAGTCTATGGGATGCGAACGGTACGCTGCTTGCAACGGGTGTATCGACAGGCGAATCTCTCTCGGGCTGGCAAACCGTCATGTTTTCCTCGCCGATTCATATCTCGGCTGGAACGACATATATCGCCTCCTACCATAGCAACGGCTTCTATTCTGCCACCGAGAACTATTTCACCACGGGATCGACCTACAACAACGGCGCGCTGAAGGCGGTCGACGGTGGTGGTGTTTATACATATGGTTCCACCAGTAGCTTCCCCGGCAACAACTCTGGCGGGGCAAACTACTGGGTCGATGTCGTCTTCGATGCTGGGCCGAACAGCGTGCCGGTTGCCACCGACGACAGCGGCTTTTCGGTCTCACGCAATGGCACCCTGACGATTTCCATTGCTTCGCTCGTTGCCAATGACATCGATGCGAACGGTGACGCGCTCACCATCTCGGCCGTTGGCAATGCCTCAAATGGCACCGTCTCGCTCGATACGCAGACTGGCACCGTCATCTTCACTCCCAATGCGAACTACACGGGCCCCGCAAGCTTCAGCTACACACTTTCCGACGGACGTGGTGGCACCGATCAAGGCGATGTCAGCCTAATCGTGGAAGAAGGACCAGCCGGCCAATCACTGTTCCAAGCTGGCGAAGGCCCTGGCAATACTGCTTACAACGACAATGCACCGCTCGAACTGGGCATGAAGTTTGTCGCCTCGGCGAGTGGCACGCTCACCGGCATTCGCTTTTACAAGGCGGCAGGTGATACTGGCGCCCATACCGGTTCAATATGGACTGCCAACGGGACGTTGATCGCCACGGTCACATTCACAAATGAGTCCCTGAGCGGTTGGCAGACCGCCAAGTTCTCCTCGCCAATCCAGATTACTGCGGGAACGACCTATATTGCTTCCTATCATACGACGGGTAGCTATGTCGCAACTGCCAACTATTTCTCGACTGATCATACCAATGGTGCGCTGACCGGCTTGTCGAGCGCAGGCAGCGGCGGCAACGGCGTCTACTCCCTTGGAACGAACACGACGTTCCCAACCTCCAGCTACCAGGCATCGAACTACTGGGTGGATGTCGTCTTCAACCAATCGACGGTCAACAACGCGCCAGTTGCAGCCAACGATAACGGGTTCACGACCTATTCCAACACAGCCCTTTCAATCGCCGCGGCAAGTCTGCTTGCCAATGACACAGATCCTGACGGCGATGCCTTGACGGTGACG
Organism: Rhizobium sp. RHZ02; assembly: GCF_014851575.1. Taxonomy (NCBI): domain Bacteria; kingdom Pseudomonadati; phylum Pseudomonadota; class Alphaproteobacteria; order Hyphomicrobiales; family Rhizobiaceae; genus Rhizobium; species Rhizobium sp. RHZ02. The sequence continues at coordinate 103,468 of NZ_JACUZX010000012.1, read as the reverse complement.
GGGGCAAATGGCGCGACGAATGGCACGGCAACGTTTGATAGCCAAACCAACTCCGTCATCTTTACGCCAACGACCGGCTATGTCGGTGCTGCAAGCTTCAGCTACACCATTTCTGATGGTCGTGGCGGAACATCGTCTGCGACCGTCTCTCTCAATGTCGGAGCCCAGGCCACCGGCGCGGGTCTGTTCAGCAGTTCCGATGCACCAAGCATTGCCGCCGACAACGATCCTTCATCTGTCGAACTGGGCGTCAAGTTTGTGGCATCCGAGCGCGGCGAAATCACCGGCCTACGCTACTACAAGAGCGCTCAGGACGTCGGTACCCACGTCGGTTCACTGTGGAGCAGTACCGGTCAACTTCTGGCAACGGCGACGTTTACCAACGAAACAGCAAGCGGCTGGCAAACTGTGACCTTCTCGCAGCCGGTCACCATTTCTGCCGGTGTGACCTATGTCGCAAGCTATCATTCCAATGGCTTCTATGCAGCAACGCCAAACTACTTCACGACGAGCCATACGAACGGAGTATTGACTGCGCCGTCCAGTTCGACGAGCGGTGGAAATGGCGTCTACGCATACGGGAACGGAAGCCTGTTCCCGACCGCGAGCTACAATTCGGCCAACTACTGGGTCGACGTCCTTTATCAGCAGTCGTCGCAAAATGCTGTGCCTGTTGCCGTCAACGACAATGGAATTTCGACGAGTGTCGGAACGCCTGTTGTCATCCAGGCATCAAGCCTGCTCGCCAATGACAACGATCCCGATGGCGACCAGATCTCGGTTGCAAGCGTTGGCAACGCGATCAACGGTACGGTCGTTTTCGACAACCAATCCGGCGCGATCACCTTCACTCCGCTGGCCGGCTATACCGGTGCAGCAAGCTTTGACTACACGGTCCAGGATACTCAAGGAGCGACGTCAACGGCCAATGTCTCGCTCAACGTGACCAATCAGGGCAGCGAGCAGAACGTCTTTGCAGCCGGCACGACACCTGCGATCATCTCAGTCAACGACAACAGCCCTGTCAATCTCGGCATGAAGTTCCAGTCGGATGCAGCAGGCTGGATCACCGGTATTCGCTTCTACAAGAGTGAGGAAAATACCGGACCCCACACTGGCTATCTCTGGACGGCAAGCGGCACGTTGCTGGCGAGCGCGACCTTCACCAACGAGAGCGCAAGCGGTTGGCAGTCTGTCAATCTTTCGCAGCAGGTCGCAATCGATGCGGATACGACATACGTCGTCTCCTACAGCACGAACGGCAATTATTCGGCGACGGGCAACTACTTCAGTGACACCACGACCAATGGCAATCTGCAGGCCATGTCGTCGGCGCTGAGCGGTGGCAACGGCCTCTATGCATATGGCTCCAGCGGGTTGTTCCCGACGAGCACATTCAACAGCACCAACTACTATGTGGACGTGGCGTTCAGGCAGCAGCTCGCAGCGTAACAGCGAGTGGGGGAGTATCAATGACAGGTGGCGACAAGCGCCTCCCAGTAACGGTTTTGGCGGGTTTCCTCGGCGCGGGAAAGACAACCATCCTCAACCATGTATTGCGTAACCGGGAAGGACGCCGGGTTGCCGTTATCGTCAACGACATGAGCGAGATCAACATCGATGCCGAGCTCGTTCGTGATGGCGGAGCCAACCTGTCGCGCACCGATGAGACACTGGTCGAACTCACCAACGGTTGCATCTGTTGCACGTTGCGTGACGACCTCCTGAGCGAAGTGCGTCGACTTGCCGCCGACGATCGCTTCGACTACCTGCTGATCGAGGGGACCGGGATTGCCGAACCTCTGCCGATCGCCGCCACATTCTCCTTCCGTGACGAAAACGGCAGCGCGCTTTGCGACGTTGCCAGGCTCGATACGATGGTTTCCGTCGTCGATGCGGCCAACCTTCTTGCCGATTATTCGAGCGCAGATTTCCTGAGTGATCGTGGCGAAAGCCGCGACACGGACGACGAACGGACACTCGTCGACCTTCTGGTAGAGCAGATCGAATTTGCCGATGTCGTCGTGATCAACAAGGTTTCGGAGGTCAGTCCGGAAACACGCGCGATGGTGCGCCGGGTCGTTGCCGCGCTCAATCCCGATGCGCGTGTCATCGAGACGGACTTCGGTCACCTGCCGCTTTCCACCATTCTCGATACCGGGCTTTTCAGCGAGGCGAAGTCCTCCCGGCACCCGTACTGGCACAAGGAGCTCTATGGCTGGGGCGATCACGTTCCGGAAACCGAAGAATACGGGATTACGAGCTTCGTCTATCGCGCACGCCGCCCCTTTGACCCGGCAGCACTCGATCGCGTTCTCGCGCAGCAATGGCCGGGCCTCATTCGCGCCAAGGGGCACTTCTGGCTGGCAACACGGCCAAACGAAATCGGACTACTTTCGATTGCCGGCACACAGCGGCGGATGGACACCAAGGGCTTCTGGTGGGCGAGCGTATCGAGGGCGCATTGGCCACGCTACCCGCAGTTCCGTCAGTTGCTCGACCGGTATTGGGACGCCGTGTGGGGCGACCGCCGCCAGGAACTCGTTTTCATCGGCGCGGGCTTTGATCAAAAGGCGATCAGCGCAGCGCTCGACGACTGCCTGATCGGAGACGAAGCAAGCTTCGACCCGGATCTCGGCAGACATCTGACGGATCCGTTCCCGGCCTGGCAACAGGCACAGCATCACCATCCATGACCACGCATCAAAACGAGGAGACGACAATGAGCAATGAACTCTATGCAGACGGAATTGGCGAAATCACTGTCACCGGCACCATCGTGCGCATCGATCTGATGTCGCTGTCGGCCACAGAGCGCGATCAGAACAACAACCCGAAGCCGGTCTTCCGTCAGCGCATCATCATGCCGGTCGACGCTTTCGCGAATGCAGTCGATCTGATGCAGAAGGCCCTTGTTGGATTGGTCGAAGCCGGTGCGGTGCGCCGGATCAACGATCTGCCATCAAGTCCGAAGGCTGAAATCATCCAGCCGTCGGGCAGCTCGGCAAACGCATCGCCGAACTTCAACTGACCAACGCCACTTCTTCAACCCAGACACCCGGGTGGGCCATGAGTACGTTTTTGCACACCAATCTACACTGCCTTGCTCTCGTTGCACGCCATCACGGCGTCGATCTGTCGCCCGAGCGCCTGCAGCACGACTATGCAGTCGACGAACGCCCGGTCGAAATCCGGCAGTTGCTGCGCATGGCCAAGGATGCCGGACTGCGCGCAAGGCAGATCAAGCTCTCCTGGACATCGCTGCTCCAGTTGGGCGAAGCCTTCCCGGTTCTGGCGGAACTCGACAACGGCAACTGGGTCGTCATTGCCGGCCCCGCCATGGGTGAGGAAGAGGCAAAGATCAGGGTTCTCGACCCGCTCGCCGAGCGCCCTGACTTCATTCTCCTGAACCAGGAGCAGTTCATCAGGTCCTGGTGCGGATCTGTGGTGATGATGAAGCGGAACTTCGGCATCAATGATGCCGACCAGCCCTTCGGCTTCCGCTGGTTCATTCCTGAAATCATCAAGCAGCGCAGTTTCTTCCGCGATGTCGCCCTTGCCGCCATCGTTCTTTATGGCCTTGGCCTGATGACGCCGATCTTCTTCCAGCTCGTCATCGACAAGGTGCTGGTCCATCAAAGCTACGCAACGCTGACAGTCCTGACCATCGGCATCGCCATTGCGCTTGTCTTCGATGCGGCCTTCAGCTTCCTGCGCCGCTACCTGTTGCTCTATGCCACGAACAGGATCGATATCCGCATTGCGACCCGCACCTTCGGCCATCTGCTCAATCTTCCCATTGCCTTGTTCGAGCAGGCATCGGCAGGCGTCCTCGTCAAGCACATGCAGCAGACCGGCAGGATCCGCGAATTTCTGACCGGTCGTCTGTTTCTGACGCTTCTCGACGGCGTCTCGCTGCTGGTCTTCATTCCGATCCTGCTTCTCTACAGCGTCAAGCTGACGCTCGTCGTCATTGGATTTGCCGCCCTTGTCGGCCTCGTCGTCATGCTCCTTGTCGGCCCCTTCCAGCGCCGTCTCCAGGCACTCTACAAGGCCGAAGGCGACCGACAGGCCTTGCTCGTCGAAACCGTCCACGGCATGCGCACCGTCAAGTCGCTGGCGCTTGAACCCCGCCAGCGTCGCGCCTGGGACGACTATTCGGCGCAATCGATCTCCGTCCGGTTCCGGGTCGAGAAGATCTCGACGGCCGCTCAATCGATGACCGGACTTCTCGAGAAGCTGATGAGTGTCGCCATCATTGGCCTTGGCGCGCTCGATGTCTTCAATGGCGCGATGACGATTGGTGCGCTGGTTGCATTCAACATGCTGGCTGGTCGCGTCTCTGGCCCGCTTGTCCAGATCGTGACGATGGTGCACGAGTACCAGGAGGTTGCACTTTCGGTGCGCATGCTCGGCGAGATCATGAACCAGCGCCCGGAACAGGCAGGTCGCGGTCGTGGTATCCGCCCGCACCTTCGAGGCAACATCGAATTCGACAAGGTGACGTTCCGCTACGGGCCGGACGGCCCGCCGGCGCTCGACAACGTCTCCTTCAGCATTCCCGCCGGCTCCGTCTTCGGTGTCGTTGGCAAGAGCGGTTCCGGCAAGACGACGATCACCAGGCTGATCCAGGGTCTCTATCAGAACCAGCAGGGCATTGTGCGGATGGACGGCTATGACAGCCGCGAGATCGACCTCGTGCATCTGAGAACGAGTACGGGCGTCGTGCTGCAGGACAACTTCCTCTTCCGCGGCACCGTTCGCGAAAACATCGCGGCAGCAAAGCCCGATGCAAGCATCGAGGAGATCATGGAGGCGGCCCGCATTGCGGGCGCCGAGGAGTTCATCGAAAGGCTTCCGCGTGGTTTCGACACGATGCTGGAAGAAAACGCCTCGAACCTGTCTGGCGGTCAGAAGCAGCGTCTGGCAATCGCCAGAGCACTTATCACCGACCCTAAACTCCTCATTCTTGATGAGGCCACCAGCGCGCTCGACCCTGACAGCGAGACGATCATTCGTCAGAACCTCAGCCAGATTGCGGCAGGAAGAACGGTGGTCATCGTGTCTCACCGGCTCTCCACGCTCGTCGACGCCGATGCCATTCTCGTCGTCGAACGCGGCAAGATCGCCGATATCGGCAGGCATGATCAGCTGGTCACACGCTGCATGACATACCGTCACCTTTGGTCACAGCAGATGAGGCAGGTAGCATGAACGCGCGCGCTCAAAAACCAGGAGAGAACCTGCCTGTTCCAACGACCGCCCCGGTCACGCAGCCGGCCCTCAGGCGCTCGCTGCCATCAGCGATTGCGGAGTTCCAGTCGGATGCCGTGGAACTGGAAGAGCGCGCTCCGCCAAGGGTCGCCCGCATGACGCTCTACGGCATCACCGCGCTGATTGCAGCGGCCATCACCTGGGCGTCGGTGTCATCGATCGACGAGGTCGTGGTTGCTCCCGGCAAGCTGATCACGACTGAGCCGACCATCGTCGTGCAGCCGCTCGAAACATCGATCATCCGAACGATCAATGTGACCGCCGGCGCGATCGTGCAGAAGGGCCAGGTGCTTGCCACGCTTGACGCGACGTTCAGCCAGGCTGACGCCGATCAGCAGCGGGCAAAATTTGTTGCACTCGACGCCCAGGTAAAGCGTCTGGAAGCCGAGCTTGCCGGTGCGGACTACACCCAGACGGCGGGCGGATCGCGCGACGAACTGCTTCAGATGCAGCTGTTCGGGCAGCGCCGCGCCTATTTCATGGCACAGTTGCAGAACTACGATCAGCAGATCGCGGCCCAGGCAGCGACGATTGCTTCCAGCCGAAACCAGGAGGCAGTCCTCACCAGTCGACGCGAAACGCTGTCCCAGATCGAGGGCGCCAGGGAGCGGCTTTATAATCGCGAGAGCGGATCCCTGATAACGCTTCTGGGGTCGCGTGACGCCCGCCTTGATGTCGAGACCAGTCTTTCGGCCGTCCAGGGCAGGGCCGATGAGGCCGAGCATACCTTCGCCAAGCTCAAGGCAGACCGACAGGCATTTATCGAAGACTTCAGGCGCGCAGCCATGGAGCAGCTCGTCGACCTGCGCAGCCAGCGCGACACTGCGGCCGAAGAACTGAAGAAGATGGAGCTTCGCCGCGACATGGTGGTCCTGTCTGCGCCGGCTGATGCCGTCGTGCTTGACCTTGCGGCGCGCTCCGTCGGCTCCGTCGTTCGGGAGGCAGAGCCGATCTTGACGCTTGTTCCGCTCAACGTCCCGCTTGAGGCAGAGGTCAACGTCAATACGCGTGACATCGGTCGTATCACGGCGGGCAAGGATGCACGGATCAAGTTCGACGCCTATCCGTTCCAGAAGTTCGGCACCGCATCCGGAACGGTCAGGACGGTGAGCCGCGATGCATTCACGCCGTCGCAGCAGGAGGCAGCGACCCAGACGCCAGCGCCTTACTTCAAGGCACGCATACCGCTTGCAGACCCAAGGCTGAAAGGTTCGGACGAGCCCGTGCGACTGCTTCCCGGCATGACCGTTTCAGCAGAGATCATGGTGGGGCGTCGCACCGTCATCTCCTACTTCCTCTATCCCATCTTGCGCGGCCTCGACAGCGCAATCAGAGAACCCTGATACGGTCTCCCTGGAGGCGGATGCCTGATGGCTCCGCCTCACCGCGTCGCGTCAAGCGGGGATGCAGTGTCCTCGACAATATGCTAGTCGCACAGTCACCATCCAGGGAGGAATCGGTGACGGCAGCGACAAATCCTGAAGATGCTCGGGCAAGCGAGTTGATTCGACGCATTCTGGATGAAAGCCCGCTGAAGGCAGCGAGCTTCATCGTGACCATCTACGGTGACGTCGTCGAGCCGCGCGGCGGCATTGCCTGGATCGGCAACCTGATCGAGACCTGTGCGGACGTTGGCATCAGCGAGACGCTGGTGCGCACCGCCGTCTCCCGGCTCGTCGCCGCAGGCCAGCTTACGGGAGAAAGAGAAGGACGGCGCAGCTATTACCGGCTGTCACGGTCGGCCGGCAGCGAGTTCGCGGCAGCGGCCCGCGTGCTGTTTTCTGCTCCCGAGGATAGCGGGTGGCAGTTCGTTCATGTGAAGGCGCCAGCGGTCGAAGACGCCATGCAGGCGCTGAAGCGCGCTGGCCACGCGCGTCTCAACGACCGCCTGGCGGTCGGCCCGGCAAGGGCGGTGACCGCGACAGTGCCTGCCCTGATATTCCGCGCAGAACCGCCACAAGATCCAAAAGCCCTGCAAGAATTCGCCTCCGAGTACTGGGATCTGACAGTGCATGCGGAAGCGTATGCGGTTTTTCTGGCGCAGTTCGGTGCTCTGCTCAGCCCGGATGCCTCCGTCAGTTATTCGCCTTCCGTGGCGCTGACCATCCGCCTCCTGCTCGTGCATCGCTTCCGCGCCGTTCATCTGCACGATCCGAGATTGCCCTCAGGCGCACTCCCCGACGATTGGCCGGGAAAGGCAGCGCGGCAGCTGTTTGCGCGGGCTTACAGGCAACTCTCCCCGGCCGCCGATGCCCACGTGGCCCGCACCTTCGTCACGGCGTCCGGTCCGTTGCCGGCCGCGACCGCAGCCACGGACCTGCGCCTGGAGATGCTGACCCACGAGGCTTTCTAGCAATCTCACCATCAGCTTTTCGGCCGCCGGCGCGGCTTTCGTGCTAAGGTTTTTCCTGCAGAATATTAAATATCACAAACTTTCCACAAAAATGCATTGCTCTGTGACATATCGCATGCTAATAACATGACCGATCGGTCGGTTAATCAATACTGAATTGATCGGCTTTGCGAGAGCAGGAGGAAATCGCGCATGTCGGAAGCATTCATCTGTGATGCCGTTCGCACACCCATCGGTCGCTATGGCGGCGCGCTGGCAACGGTTCGCGCAGACGATCTGGCCGCCCTCCCCCTCACTGCTCTGATGGAACGCAATCCTGACGTTGACTGGAGCAAGGTCGATGATCTGATCTACGGCTGCGCCAACCAGGCAGGCGAAGACAATCGCAATGTCGGCCGCATGGCCGTGCTGTTGTCGGGCATGCCGGTCATTGTCCCTGCAACAACCGTCAACCGCCTGTGCGGCTCCGGCATGGATGCCGTCGGCATGGCAGCAAGAGCAATCCGCGCCGGCGACTGTGACCTCGTGATTGCCGGCGGCGTTGAAAGCATGAGCCGGGCGCCTTTCGTCATGCCGAAGGCAGACAGCGCCTTTTCCCGCTCCAACGCCATCTACGACACGACGATCGGCTGGCGCTTCGTCAATCCGAAGATGAAGGCTGGATTTGGCGTCGATTCGATGCCTCAGACGGCCGACAATGTGGCAGCCGATTTCGGCGTCAGCCGCTCCGACCAGGACGCTTTCGCGGCCCGCAGCCAGGCCCGCTGGGCGGCTGCTCAGGAGGCTGGCCTCTTCGCGGACGAACTGGTTGCCGTTAAAGTCGCGCAAAAGAAGGGCGACCCCATCATTGTTGATCGCGACGAGCACCCGCGTCTAGGCACGACGATCGACCAGCTTTCCAGATTGAAGGGCGTCAATGGCCCTGATCTCAGTGTTACGGCCGGCAATGCATCGGGCGTCAATGACGGTGCAGCCGCTCTTGTCGTTGCAAGCGAAGTGGCCGCGAAGGCACAAGGCCTGACGCCGAAGGCGCGTATCGTGGCAATGGCGGCAGCCGGCGTCGAACCGCGCATCATGGGCGTCGGCCCGGCACCGGCCGCGCGGCGGGTGCTCGAGCGCGCCGGTCTTTCGATCGGCCAGATGGATGTGATCGAGCTCAACGAGGCTTTTGCCGCCCAGGCGCTCGCCGTGTTGCGCGATCTGGACCTCCCCGATGATGCGCCCCATGTCAATCCGAATGGCGGCGCCATCGCGATGGGTCATCCGCTCGGCATGAGCGGTGCCCGGCTGGTCACGACGGCAACCTACCAATTGCATCGCCAGGGCGGTCGCTATGCGCTTTGCACCATGTGCATCGGCGTCGGCCAGGGCATCGCGATCATTCTCGAGCGCGTCTGACGCGCCAAGGCAAAGGAGACGAACCATGTACGCACAGATGGTCAAGACCGACAGCGCCCGCGTCAAGACGCTCGATGAGATGGATCCGATCGAACGCGCCTTCCAGGAGCGCATCGACGCCGGCCAGAAGATCGAGCCGAAGGAATGGATGCCCGAAGGCTATCGCAAGACACTGATGCGCCAGATCAGCCAGCATGCGCATTCCGAAATCGTCGGCCAGCTGCCCGAAGGCAACTGGATCACCCGTGCCCCGACGCTCGAGCGCAAGGCGATCCTGCTCGCCAAGGTTCAGGACGAGGCCGGACATGGGCTTTACCTCTACTGTGCGGCCGAAACGCTCGGCATCAGCCGGGACGAGATGTACGAGCAGCTGCACAGTGGCAAGGCGAAATACTCCTCGATCTTCAACTACCCGACGCTGAGCTGGGCCGACATCGGCGCGATCGGCTGGCTGGTCGATGGCGCGGCGATCATGAACCAGGTGCCGCTGCAACGCTGTTCCTACGGGCCTTACGCCCGCGCCATGGTCCGCATCTGCAAGGAAGAAAGCTTCCATCAGCGCCAGGGCTTCGACATCCTGATGAAGATGGTCAAGGGCACGCCCGCCCAGAAGGAAATGGTCCAGGACGCCTTGAACCGCTGGTGGTGGCCATCGCTGATGATGTTTGGCCCGTCAGACGACGCATCCGTGCATTCGGCCCAGTCCATGTCCTGGAAGATCAAGCAGAATTCGAATGACGAGCTGCGCCAGAAGTTCGTCGACCAGACAGTGCCGCAAGCGGAATATCTCGGCCTGACCGTTCCGGACCCGGATCTGAAGTGGAACGAGGAAAAGGGCGGCTACGACTTCGGCGAACCTGACTGGACCGAGTTCTTCGCCGTCATCGCCGGCAACGGCCCGTGCAACGCCGAACGCCTCGGCGCCCGGCAGAAGGCATGGAACGATGGCGCCTGGTTCCGGGACGGTCTCGTTGCCCACGCCGAGAAGATGACATCGCGTCGCGCTGCTCAGCGCACCGCAGCCGAATAATGCGTCCGGACGCCTTGGCGTCCGCTCCAAGCAGTCGCAAGTCTTAACAATACGCGATTTCCGGGCCATGGCCCGTGAGAAACGCAAGACGGGAGAAATGTCCATGTCCAGCGAATGGCCTCTTTGGGAAGTCTTCATCCGCGGCCAGCACGGCCTCAATCACCGGCATGTCGGCAGCCTGCATGCGCCCGATGCCGAAATGGCCGTCAACAACGCACGTGACGTCTATACCCGCCGAAACGAAGGCGTGAGCATCTGGGTGGTACGCTCGAGCGACATCACCGCCAGCGCGCCTTCGGACAAGGGACCACTCTTTGATCCTTCGAATTCGAAGGTCTATCGTCATCCGACGTTCTTCGACGTTCCCGAAGAAGTGGGGCATATGTGATGAGCGTTGCCTCCAACACGGCCGTCAGCCAGACGGCACTTTTCGAGTTTCTCACGCGCATGGGCGACAATGCCCTGATCCTCGGTCATCGCGTTTCCGAATGGTGCGGGCATTCACCGGCGCTCGAGGAAGATATTGCGCTTTCCAACACCGCGCTCGATCTGATCGGCCAGACACAACTCTGGCTCGGTCTTGCCGGCGAGCTCGAAGGCCGGGGCCGCAGTGCCGACAATCTCGCTTATCTGCGTGATGCCCGCGACTTCCGCAACGTCCTGCTGGTCGAGCGTCCGAATGGCGATTTTGGCAAGACGCTGATGCGTCAGTTTCTGTTCGACGCCTGGCATTTCCTGATGCTGAAGGCGCTTTGCGGCTCGACCGACAAGCGTATTGCCGAAATTGCGGAAAAGGCCACGAAGGAAGTTGCCTATCACCTCGATCGCAGCCGCGATCTGATCATCCGCCTTGGCGACGGTACCGCCGAAAGCCATCGTCGCATGCAGGAAGCGCTTGACGATCTCTGGGCCTATACCGGCGAACTCTTCATCGGCGACACGTTGGACGAAGAGCTTGTCGCTGCCGGCATTGCGCCGGAGCCGGAAAGCCTGAAGCCTGCCTGGGATGAGCTTGTCGGCGAGGCCCTGTCCGAGGCAACGCTCAAGAAGCCTTCCGATGGCTTCATGCACAAGGGCGGCAAGCGCGGCCTTCATACCGAACATATGGGCTTCATCCTGGCCGATCTGCAATTCCTGCAGCGCGCTTATCCGGGCGCGACCTGGTAACGGAAGGAGGCGGTCATGACGGCCGTAACTTTGCCTTCGACATCAGACGTCTGGCAGTGGCTTGCAGAGGTTCCGGATCCCGAGATTCCGGTGATCTCCCTGGTCGATCTCGGCATTATCAGGGATGTCGCCTTCGATGACGACACGCTGGTTGTGACGGTAACGCCAACCTATTCGGGCTGTCCGGCAACCGCGATCATCAACCTCGATATCGAGCGGGCGCTGCATGAGAAGGGCATCGGAAAGCTGCGGCTGGAACGCCAGCTTTCGCCGGCCTGGACGACGGACTGGATCAGCGCCGCAGGTCGCGAAAAGCTCAGGGCCTATGGCATTGCGCCGCCTGTCGATGGCACCGCGATCGACGGGATCCTGCGCCAGCGCGTCGATCGGCTCTCTGGCCGCTCCAATCTGGCGATCGCCTGTCCGCGCTGCGGATCGGCAAACACAGAAAAGATCAGTCAGTTCGGCTCGACGCCCTGCAAGGCGAGCTATCGCTGCACCGACTGTCTGGAACCATTCGATTATTTCAAGTGCATCTGACCCTTTGCCTAGTGAGGTCCGCAATATGGCACGTTTCCATTCCCTTCAGGTCACCGACGTCAAGCGCGAGACGCGCGATGCCGTGGTCGTCACCCTTGCTCCGCTGGACGAGGACCGCGGTGCGTTCGATTTCACGCAGGGCCAGTATCTGACGTTTCGCCGCCAGTTCGATGGCGAGGAACTCCGCCGCTCCTACTCGATCTGTGCCGGGCGTGACGAAGGTATCTTGAGGGTCGGCATCAAGCGGGTCGACGGCGGCTGCTTTTCGACCTGGGCCAATGAAGAGCTCAAGATTGGCGACACGATGGAAGCGATGCCGCCGATGGGCGCGTTCTTCACGGCAATCGAGCCCGAAGTTTCCAAGAGCTACATCGGCTTTGCAGCCGGCAGCGGCATCACGCCGGTGCTCTCCATCATCAAGACCACCTTGGCGCGTGAGCCCCATTCGCGCTTCACGCTCGTCTACGCAAACCGGCAGATCAGCTCGATCATGTTCCGCGAGGAGCTGGACGATCTGAAGAATAGCTATCTCGGTCGGCTGTCCATCCTGCACGTGCTGGAAAGCGAAGCCCAGGATATCGACCTCTTCACGGGTCGTATTGATACCGAAAAGTGCGCAGCATTGTTCAGGCACTGGATCGATCTGAAATCCGTCGACACCGCATTCATCTGCGGTCCGGAACCGATGATGTTGACGATCGCCGCTGCCCTTCGCGACCACGGGATGCGCGAAGAGCAGATCAAGTTCGAGCTCTTTGCGTCATCGCAGCCAGGCCGGGCGCGGCGCAAGAGCGAAAGCGCTGCCTCTGCGGATCGCCATGCGGCATGCGAGGCAACCGTCACCCTCGATGGTGCAACCCGTGTCTTCAAGATGCCGAAGCAGGGGCAAACCTTGCTGGAAGCCGCGCTCGAGAACAACATGGACGCGCCGTACGCCTGCAAGGCAGGTGTCTGTTCCACGTGTCGGGCCAAGGTGATCGAGGGCGAGACCGAGATGGAGGTCAACCATGCGCTCGAGGATTACGAAGTGCGCCAGGGCTATGTTCTGACTTGCCAATGTTATCCGCTGAGTGACCGGGTCGTGGTCAGCTACGACCAATAAGCTGCGAAAGCGAGGGAGGAATAGCCAATGTCCGATACGATGCCGATCGAGGAATACCTGCTGAAAGGTGGCGTGCTGACGTCGCCTGACAATGTGACCCCGCGTTATCGCGGCGAGCTTTTGCGCCTGATGGCAAGTTTCGTCGATAGCGAGCTTGCGGGTGCAGCCGGCTTTGCCGACACGATCAACGATGCGCCGGGCATCAAGGAGCGCATCGCGTCTGCCAAGATCGTGCTCGAAAAAACCGACCATGCCGGTCGGGTCCTCGAGATAATGGGCAGCTTTGGCGCCGACACCGGCCGTTACGCCGTCCATCATCCCTGGGACGCCCGGCTGGAGCGCGACGCCGATATCGGTGCGGCGCGTCAGGGCGGCGACATGCGCCTTTCGGTCTTCCACTATCCCCTGCATGGCTGGATCGACGCGGTGGTCATGAACGTGCTGATGGGGACCGCGAGTACCATCCAGCTTCGCGAACTTGCCCGCGTTTCCTACCAGCCACTTGCCGAAGTGTTCCGCGCCATTCTACCCAGCGAGGTGCATCACACCGAACTCGGCATCGAGGGACTGAAGAAAATTGCCGAGACGGAAGACGGAGCAACGGCAGCGCGCAAGGCAATCGCCTATTGGCGCCCCCGCGTTGCGGCAAGCTTCGGGCTCTCCGGCTCGGCGCGCTACGAAACGCTGGCTCGCTTCGGCCTTCGCCACACACCCAACGAGACGCTGCTATCCGAATGGCAGGCGGCCGTTGATGCGCAGCTTGCTGCGCGCAATCTGAACTGACCGGAAGGATAAGACGATGAACGTCCTGGTAAACCCGCCGCGCCGCCTCGAGAGCTATGTTTATGGCCGCTGGGTTCCCGGCACGAAGGATGGCGCCGAACTGCTCGACGCTTCGACAGGCGTACCGGTTGCATTGATCGATTCCACCGGCGTCGACTTTGCCGCATCTCTTGCCTACGGCCGCAAGAAGGCTGGCCCGGCCCTGCGTCGCATGTCGTTTCATGAGCGTGCCGCCATGCTGAAGGCACTTGGCCAGGCGCTGATGGAGAGGAAGGAAGAATTCTACGCCCTTTCCTCGGCCACCGGTGCGACGAAGGCAGACAGCTGGATCGATATCGATGGCGGCATTGGCACTCTCTTGTCCTACGCCTCAAAGGGACGGCGCGAGTTGCCGAATACGCGCGTGCTTGTTGACGGCGACGTGGAGAGCCTGTCGCGCGACGGCACGTTTGCCGCCCGGCACATCCTGTCGCCGCTGCAGGGCGTCGCCATTCACATCAATGCCTTCAACTTTCCGGTCTGGGGCATGCTGGAAAAGCTGGCGCCGACCCTGCTTGCCGGCATGCCGGCTATCGTCAAGCCGGCGAGCCAGACGGCCTATCTGACCGAACTGGTCGTGCGCCGCATGGTCGAGACGGGTCTGCTTCCCGAAGGCGCCGTTCAACTTGTCTGCGGCTCCGTCGGCGATCTTCTTGATCATGTCGACGGACAGGATGCCGTCACCTTTACCGGTTCGGCCTGGACCGGCCGCAAGCTGAAGACGCATCCGGCAATCATCGAGAATTCGGTCCGCTTCACCATGGAGGCCGACAGTCTCAATGCCTCTGTCCTCGGTCTCGACGCGGCCCCCGGCACCGAGGAGTTCGACCTTTTCGTCAAGGAAGTCTCCCGCGAGATGACGGCGAAGGCCGGCCAGAAGTGCACGGCGATCCGTCGCGTCATCGCACCCCGCGCCTATTGCGACGCTCTTGTCGCCGCTCTTGGCGATCGTCTTGGCAAGACGGCGCTCGGCAATGCGGCCGATGAAAACGTCCGCATGGGCCCGCTCGCAAGCCTTGCCCAGCGCGACGAGGTCCGCGCCCGCATCCGCGATCTTCTTGCCGATGCCGAGATCGTTGCCGGTGATCCGGACAATCCCCGCGTCGTCTCCGGAGACGCTGAGGCCGGAGCCTTCCTCAATCCAGTGCTGCTATACTGCGACAAGCCTTGGGACGCCCGGGCTGTTCACGACGTCGAAGCCTTCGGCCCGGTCAGCACGGTCATGCCCTATCACAGCGCCGAGGAGGCTGTCGACCTCGCCCGCCGCGGCAAGGGAAGCCTGGTATCCTCGGTCTTCACCAATGATCCGGCCTTTGCCGAAGAGGTTGTTCTCGGCATGGCGCCCTTCCACGGCCGCGTGCTGATCGGCAACCGGGTCAGCGCCAAGACCTCGACCGGCCATGGCTCGCCGCTGCCGGGTCTCGTGCACGGCGGTCCGGGACGCGCCGGCGGCGGCGAGGAGTTGGGCGGACTTCGTGGGGTCAAGCATTACATGCAGCGCACCGCGGTCCAGGGCTCGCCAACGCTTCTTTCCGCGGTCACCGGCCGCTGGGTTGCGGATGCCGAGGTGCGCAAGGATGGCGAACATCCCTTCCGCAAGTCTCTCGCCGAACTCCGGATCGGCGACCAGCTTGTCACCGGAACGCGCACCGTCACGCTTGAGGATATCGAGCACTTCGCCAACTTCACCGGCGATACCTTCTACGCCCATATGGACGAGGAAGCCGCCCGCGCCAATCCGTTCTTCGATGGGCGCGTTGCCCATGGCTATCTGATCGTATCATTTGCTGCCGGCCTCTTCGTCGACCCGGCCCCCGGCCCGGTTCTCGCCAATTACGGCGTCGACAACCTGCGCTTCCTCACACCGGTCAATCCGGGCGACACGTTGCAGGTGAAATTGACCTGCAAGGAGATCAATCCGCGCATCGGCGCCGAGCACGGCGAAGTGCGCTGGGACTGCAATGTGACCAACCAGAACGGTGCGACGGTCGCCCAATACGATGTCTTGACGATGGTCGCCAAGACAAGTGACTAAGACAAGAGACTGATCAGATGGCTATGGTCTACTCCTATGATGGCGTCGTGCCTGTGATCCATCCGGCGGCCTTCGTCCATCCGGCCGCGGTGGTGATCGGCGACGTCATCATCGGACCAGCCTGCTATGTCGGGCCTTGCGCGGTGCTGCGCGGGGATTTCGGGCGCATTGTCATGGAACGCGGTTCGAACGTCCAGGAGACCTGCGTCGTGCACAGTTTCCCCAATGTCGAGGTGGTGATCGGCGAGGAAGGCCACATCGGGCACGGCGCCGTGCTGCACGGCTGCAGGATCGGTCGCAATGCCATGGTGGGGATGAATGCGGTCGTCATGGACGAGGCTGTCATCGGCGAAAATTCGATCGTTGCCGCCATGGCTTTCGTCAAGGCAGGGGCCGACATCCCGGCAAACAGCCTGGCGGTCGGCTCGCCGGCCAGGGTCATCCGCGAGCTCAGTGAAAAGGAAATCGCCTGGAAGCGCCGGGGCACTGGCGTTTACCAACGTCTCGCCCTGGAGGCCAGAGACAAGCTTCAACCGGCCGAACCGCTCAGCGAACCGGAGGAAGACCGGCGACGGATCCAGGCACCCGAATATGATCCATTGATCCTGGAACGGCTGAAATTCGGCGATTGAGGCAAAGCACGCTTCACCCAAAAAGGGCGACGGATACTCGAGTGTCAGAAGCTTTTAGGATTGTCTTTGGCAGCGGGCAAGACATTGATTTCGCTTACTGCGCCGGGATAATCCCTGGCACCCTTCCAGATGCGTCCTACGCGTGATCGACAACATCCGTTGGATCGCCACCATGAGGAAGCTCAGAAGACATTGGCCAACATGAGCGCAATACTCACGACACCAGGCTCCAAAATCCCGACTTCCTTCCGTAGTCGCGCTTGATGTCCACCATATACACCTCATGTGGCCGAACGCTGCCGAAATCCTCGATCTGACTCGCCAGGGACCGGCATTCGGCAAGGTGTCGTGCCGCGTGCTTGTAACGGCTCGATCGGCCGCTCTCCAAAGTAAAGTCGATCATTGATCGCAGCACGATCGTCGCGGCCAGTGGTTGTTTCGTCGAAAGCGCTTCCGCAGCCGGCGTCATCAACTCATAGAGGTCGCCATCCAGTTCCGCCGCCCGCTTCGTAACGAGCTTTGACGCTTCCGCCAATGAAGGCCAGCGCAGGAAGAAGTAGAGAGCGCGATGAACGTCCGGGAACGCTTGGGCGTAGGCGAACGCCCTCTCCTCCGCTTCCAGATCGTCGAAGTCCGGCAGGCGGCGCGCATAGGCGCGCAGGTGGTCGTCGTTCAGGGACTGCTCGAAGCACTCCCAGCGAAACGCCTGGGCTTCGTCGTTGCGCCCCAGGGCTTCCAGTGCCTCGGCGCGGGCAAGCTGCCATTCGAAGGGGACATCCGCCCGGCCTTTCGCATCAACCTTCTCGAGGGCTTTCAGTGCTTCCTCAGCCCGTCCCGCCGAGACCAGACGGTTGGCGATGTCAGCCGCGACCATCGGCGCTCCATGTGTCCTTTCCGGCTGCTGCGCAATATAGGCATCCACATCACCCTGGGCGTCGGCTATTTCCTGCAGCGCGATACGAATGGTCAGATCCTGGTGATTGCCGTAAACCTCGTCCTCGTAGATCGGGCCAGCGCTGCTCCAGCCGATGACCTTCTGATCTTTTTTGGCCGGCTTCTCCTTGGGCTCGTTCGACCAGCCGACAAAGAGAGCCTTGAGACGCTCCAATCCTTCATTCGCCAGCGCCGCCACCATTGCAGTAATCAGCCGGTCGAACTGGCCGTAAGCATTGCTTTGAACTGCCTTGAATATCTTCTCGGCCAGGACATCGGCATCGATATTCGCCGCCTTGGCGATCGCGCCGGCGTCAGTGCAGGCTTGATGGAAGCTCTGGATCAACGAGCCGCTGCCATCGTCCGATCGCTGAAATAGAGGATCCGCAACCGCTAAAAACTGCCAGATTAGCTCAAACGCTCCTGCGGGATCGTTGGGCGCGACGGTTTCGACGATCGACTTGCGCTGAGTCTCCAGGTCGGTCCTGGTCGCCTTCACCTTTCGCCAATCAACGAAGGTCCTGGCGCGTGCAATGCTGGAAAGCCTCTTGCGAACCTCCCTGGCAACTTCGGCGCTGCTATGGTTGCCAGCAAGCTCCATACGAAGCCGACGCTTGTGCGCAGCGCTGCCGGTGCTGATTTCCATGAGAAGCTCGGCGAGGCGTTGCACGCCGAGAGCTTCAAGGTTCTTCGCATTAAGTGTCGTCTTGGCTGCCATGGGTCTTTGATGATTTGTGTCGCGCGGACGTTACCCCAGCGCACCACGAAGTCCAAGACGAGAGTGCCGGGATAGTCCTTGGTTTCCTCCTGGACCTATCCTTTGATAGGTGATAGTCGGCTGACGGCCCCATTACAGTCTCTTGCCGCAACAGCGACCGTACCGTCTCATTGTCGGAAGAATCGGCAGTTGTGTGAGCGCAATATTTCCAAGAGAAGCGGAAATAATTTCCGCCCTCCGTGCTTTACTGGCTATCCGCGACATTGGACCCGTATTCGCCGACACCGCTTTCGGACGGAATTGATAATCTTCTCGAGGACTCTCACCGGATCGCCAGCCAGAGCCTCGACTTGCGGCGCTACGTCGTCGCACGCGGCGCTGACACGCTCGGCAAGTTCCACAACGCGCCTCAACGTCGATGCACCGCTTAATCCAACCTCGTCTGCCAGGGCCTGCCAATCCGCTCGCCGTAGGTCCGGAGCGTTGAACCGGCCGGCGATCCCCTGCGGCAAACTTTGGTCAACCTGGCGGTACACAGCCGCGCACATCAGGTCATAGAGCGGCGCCATCTTCGCTGACCCGCCAGCACCGATCAGGATGGAATAGTTCTTGGCATGGGAATCCGAATTGCAAATCAGCACGTTGAATATAACTGCATCGAGCAGCGTCAGGCGCTCGGCAGGCGAAACCAGATCGCTGGCGGTGTCGAACATCATTTTCAGGGTCACGCCGCGTCCGGTGGAGGAGCGCTCATATTTCTGCGATGGGAAGTTGCCCGTTAGCTGGCAAAGATCCTCCTGATGCAGTCGACGAGTCTCGCCTTGCGGATCGGTGAAGCGGTCATAGCGCTTCACGAGCAGATAGCGCCGGTTACCCGCGACACCGATCGTTGCTTCGGCGGCCCCCAGTCCACAGGCGCGCGCGAGGGTAAGGCAGAAGGCTTCGTTCTCGACACTGCCCGCAAGCCGTTTTGAACCCGGCTTCAGAATATGGGTTGAGGGTGTCCCATCGATCGGAATAGAGATGGCGCCACCCTCATCCACGAAGACCGGTAGCTTCTCTTGCACGCCCGCAAGAGACATGGAGACGCCACGTTCTCCAACCAGGAAGGGTTTTGCCGGAAGCTCGTCCAGGATGCGCTCCAGTGCCGTCGCATCCGGCACGGGCTGCAGATGAATGCCCGGCTTACGGGGCGCACCAATCGACAATGCACCCGCCGTGTCCCGCCCGATGTGGCCCAGCAGACCAACGATGTCCTGGGGCGAGACCTTCAGCCGCTGGCCGATTTCGGCGAGGTGCGTTTCCGGGAGCAGATTTGCAAGCCAGGGCAGGAGCCGTTCAGCACCGACTGGGCCTGAACGGAGCGACATGGTCAGCGACACTGGGAAGGCCGAGCGGCGCGCTTCCCAGCTCGGGTCATAGTCCAGTCGCCACTCGCCATCGAAGGTCAGGTGGGCGATGGGGAGGGCTTCGTAGAAGATCGTCGTCATCGACCGTCACCGAAGGTCGGCAGGAAGTCCAGGTCATCGTCAGGCGAGGCCGGGGCGGCTTGGGCCGTCCTGAGATCGCCGATCTCGATGCCGACAGTGCGCGCCACGATCAAGGACTTTTCAAGCTGGCAGCTTGGCTTGCCGGATTCGAGCTCGACGATGAAGCGCTCGCCGGTGCCGGACCGGGCGGCAAGCTCGGTCTGTGTCCAGCCAAGCGCCTTCCGATTTTCCCGGATGGCGGCGCCGAAATCGCGTGCGGACCTGAACATCGAGCATCTCCTGAGGTGGCTTACCGTACAGGAAGATTCCCGTTAGATCAACGCAAGCCTTACCGATCGGGAAGCGTGTGCCCGAAGGCATAAAATCACCCCGATCGGGAAGTTTTGCGCATCCGGATACCCTTGCGCGTGTGGTACAAGCCGAGGATGCGATCAAGCTCGCAGTGATAGAAGCCTTCAACGAGGCGAATATCTTGAAGCGAGAACTAGCCCGCCGCCACGGCAAGACCGAAAATGAAGCCAGACGGATCTTGGATCCTGACCATCATTCCAAGCTTGGTCAGCTGCAGGATGCGATGCAGGCGCTCGGCAAAACCATCGTCGTTTCGGTTCTCGAAGCGGCTTGAAACAGAGAAAGGCGCGGACCGGGAGCCGCGCCTTTTTTCCTCACAAGGCCTAACTATCAATATCCGCCTGCACCACCGCCTCTGGGAAAGAGTGCCACAGGCGGCATCGTCCGACCGGTATTCCCGCTGCCGTTTCCGATGCCGTTGTTCTTCGGCAGCGATCAATCGCCTCGAGAATTCTGCCGGCTATCGACGCCGCAAACTGGTCGCCAGCTGCACAAGTTTCGCTGCCAGCGCATTACCTGCTTTTGATCCGGATTGCTCGATCGCACTCCCAGCCTCGCGACTGCCTTGAGCAAAACGATCCTCGATACCCTCGAAGACATTCAAGCTGTTCGCCCCCGGACTGCGACGCTTTTCTTTCTCTTTGTGATTTCTGGCTCTTTGTGATTTCTGGGATATACTGGAAAATCATGAGCGTTCCGCATGTGGTAGCGCTGAGCTTGAAGCGTTGGCGGTGGGTGCCGCCAATCCTGATCTCGTTGTTCTTGCTGCTCTTAGCTCCAGGCATCTTCACGCTGTCGGCGTCGGCGCAATCCAATCGCGCTGCGGTCGTCCTCAAGGTGAACGGCGCCATCGGACCTGCAACGGCAGATTATGTCATACGGGGCCTTCAGCGTGCCGGCGGACATGCCAGCCTGATTATCCTTGAGATGGACACACCCGGTGGCCTCGACACGTCCATGCGGGACATCATTCGCGCCATCCTTGCCTCGCCCGTCCCAGTCGCCGGCTTCGTCGCACCGAGCGGCGCAAGGGCTGCCAGCGCCGGCACCTATATTCTCTATGCAAGCCACATTGCCGCAATGGCGCCAGGCACGAACCTCGGAGCAGCGACACCGATCGCGCTCGGCGTAAACCCTTTTGGCGGCGATGCAAAACCCGGGAACGAACCGGACAAGCAAAATGACAAGCAAGTCGAGCCTCCAGCCAGTGCCAGCGAAAAGAAGATCATCAATGACGCGGTGGCGTATATTCGCGGGCTTGCGGAACTGCGCAATCGCAACGCCGACTGGGCAGAGCGGGCCGTGCGGGAAGGCGCGAGCCTTTCATCGACCGCAGCCGTGCGCGAACATGTCATTGATTTCACGGCGGTGGATGTCAAAGATCTCCTTGCGCAGACACAGGCGCGCGTGGTGCGGGTCGGTCAGACAGACATGCGAATTGATACCGCCGGTTTGGCGGTGCAGGAATTCGAGCCGGACTGGCGAACACGCCTGCTTTCGGTGATTACCGATCCAAACATCGCAATCATCCTTATGATGGTTGGTATCTATGGCCTCATCTTCGAGTTTCTTGCGCCCGGGACGATGTTTCCCGGAACGATCGGCGGCATCTCACTCCTTCTTGGTCTCTATGCCTTGGCATTGCTTCCGGTGAGTTTTGCCGGCATCGGGCTCATTATCCTCGGCGTCGGATTGACGGTGGCCGAGATGCATTCGCCAAGCTTCGGCGCTCTGGGCATCGGCGGCGGGGTAGCCATAGTCCTGGGCGCAACCATTCTGTTTGATACGGATATGCCGGGCCTTCAGGTTTCGCGCCCGTTACTTGGCGCAATCGCTCTTGCCAGCCTCGTTTTCAGCCTGCTCGTTGCACGCCTGGCATTTGCCTCGCGGTGGCGCAAAGTCGCTACGGGCGCTGAGCAGATGATCGGTATTTCGGGCCAGGTCGAGAGTTGGGCCGGGCCTACAGGCTATGTCATCACGCATGGCGAGCGCTGGAAGGCGATTTCCACCGAGGCGCTCGCCGCCGGGGACGCTGTCGAGGTGATTGCCCGCAACGGTCTGACCCTCGAGGTCGAGAGGCGCCCCGACAAGAGTTAGCGGCCTGAAGAGAGCAGGAGAACGTCATGGCTATGTTTGCAGATCTTGCCTTTTATCTTGTGGCGATCCTTATCTTGCTCGTGATCATTGCATCCGCGATCAAGATCCTGCGGGAATACGAACGCGGCGTCGTTTTCACGCTTGGCCGCTTCACAGGTGTCAAGGGGCCCGGCCTGATACTCCTGATCCCCTACGTACAGCAAATGATACGGGTCGACTTGCGCACGCGGGTACTCGATGTGCCGAGCCAGGACGTCATTTCTCATGACAATGTCTCGGTCCGTGTCAGCGCGGTGATCTACTTCAGGGTCATTGATCCCGGAAAGTCGACGATACAGGTCGAGGACTTCATGATGGCGACAAGCCAGCTTGCCCAGACGACATTGCGCTCGGTCCTCGGCAAGCATGACCTAGACGAGATGCTGGCGGAACGTGACCGGCTCAACCTGGACATTCAGGAAATCCTTGACGCTCAGACGGATGCCTGGGGCATCAAGGTCGCCACTGTCGAGATCAAGCATGTCGACATCAACGAATCGATGATCCGCGCGATTGCCCGCCAGGCGGAAGCCGAGCGCGAGCGCCGCGCAAAAGTCATCAATGCCGAGGGTGAACAGCAGGCGGCTGCAAAGCTCCTCGAAGCGGCCCAAGTCCTCGCCAGGCAGCCAGAGGCCATGCAGCTGCGCTATCTGAACACCTTGAACGTCATCGCAAGCGAGAAGAGCTCGACGATCCTGTTCCCCTTTCCGATGGAGTTCGGCAATCTCATGGCTCCCAAACCGAAATGATCAAGCTTCAGGCTCGGCACGCCGGTCATGATCATCTCAAGGGGCCTTATGCGCGATCTAAGCGCAATAGGCGAAACGCCGCGGGGCTCTAGCGTACCGCCTTGACGCCCTCGAGGATCAGGGTCGTGGCGATATCTGCATACTCGTCACGGCTGACCTGGCCGCCTGGGCGAAACCACATGTAGACCCAGTTCATCATGCCGAAGAGCGACATCGTCACTGGCATCAGCAAAGGCTTGCTGGCGTTGAGGTCGGGGTTGATCTCGATGATGGTATTGGAGAAGCGCTTGACGATCCGGCGCTCGATGGCGCGCAACTCGTCCAGCTGTTCTTGCGACAGCGCACTCGTGCCGTTCAGCTGCACCTTGTGCTCGTTGTCCGCATCGCGATAATTCTCCAGGACTTGCCGGACCAGCAGCCGAAGTCGCTCCTGAGGCGTCACACTGGGTTCGTCTGCGGCAGCAACGGCAGCTTCCAGTTCCTCGAGATGGTTGCGAATGATATCGAAAATCAACGCGTCCTTGCTCGGGTAATAGTGATAGAGCAGGGCTTTGGAAACATTGCTGCGCGAGGCAATGTGGGCCATGGAGGCTTTCTCCATTCCCATTTCCGCAAAGACGGCAGCGGCGCTGCTCAAGAGGCTGCGTTGTTTCTCTTCAAAATCGATCGCGCGCGTTCGTGCCATATTATCCTGCGTTCCTGTTTTTCCTCCGCGCCCCCACGCGATGAGCCGAAGGGCTCGTGATTTGCGCTTCCCGGAATGATCGTCACGCCGGGAAGCAATCGCCTCTATTCCTTTGGCCTGTTGTCGACGACCCGCTTTGCC
The DNA here is from genome assembly GCF_014851575.1 of Rhizobium sp. RHZ02. Classification (NCBI taxonomy): domain Bacteria; kingdom Pseudomonadati; phylum Pseudomonadota; class Alphaproteobacteria; order Hyphomicrobiales; family Rhizobiaceae; genus Rhizobium; species Rhizobium sp. RHZ02. The sequence goes on along the minus strand of NZ_JACUZX010000012.1, from coordinate 79,912 downwards.
TTGCCCTCGGATCGTGCGACTCCACCCGGGTCGCGAATCTCGATCTTCGTGGTAACACCAACGACGCTCTTGATGTAGTGGGCAAGGGATTTTGCCGAGGAGGCGCGTGCAGTTTCGTCCGCAGCCTCAGGCGTGCACTCGACATGAACCGTCATCTGGTCCATGCGGCCGGCGCGGCTGAGCTCGATCTGGAAATGCGGAGCAAGCCCCTGACACTTCAGAATCTGCTCCTCGATCTGGGTCGGGAAGACGTTGACGCCGCGAAGGATCATCATGTCGTCGGAGCGGCCGGTAATCTTTTCGATGCGGCGCATGGAGCGGGCCGTGCCGGGCAACAGCCGCGTCAGGTCGCGCGTGCGGTAGCGGATGATCGGCAGGCCTTCCTTGGTCAGCGTCGTGAAGACAAGTTCGCCCATTTCGCCATCGGGAAGGACCTCGCCCGTCGCCGGGTCGATGATCTCAGGATAGAAATGGTCTTCCCAGATGTGCAGCCCGTCCTTGGTCTCGACGCACTCACTGGCAACGCCGGGACCCATGACTTCGGACAGGCCATAAATATCGACCGCATGCATGTCGAACGACTGCTCGATTTCCTGGCGCATCGCGTTCGTCCAGGGCTCGGCGCCGAAGATGCCGACCGCCAGCGAGCTCTCGCGCGGGTCTATGCCCTGTCTGTGGAACTCGTCGAGGATGGAGAGCATATAGGATGGCGTCACCATGATGATGCGCGGCCGGAAATCCTGTATCAACGTGACCTGACGCTCTGTCATGCCGCCCGACATCGGCACGACGGTACAGCCAAGCCGTTCGGCGCCGTAGTGGGCACCAAGGCCGCCCGTGAAGAGCCCGTAGCCGTAGGCGACGTGGACCATGTCTCCAGGCCGGCCACCGGCAGCACGGATCGAGCGCGCCACCATATCCGCCCAGACGTCGATGTCCTTCTGCGTATAGCCGACGACCGTCGGCTTGCCTGTGGTTCCCGAAGATCCATGGATGCGCGTCAGCTTCTCGCGCGGCACGGCAAACATGCCAAAGGGATAGGTATCGCGAAGATCCTTCTTGGTTGTGAAGGGGAACTTTGCGAGATCGGCCAGCGACTTCAGATCCGACGGATGGACGCCCGCTTCGTCGAAACGCGCCCTGTAGAAGGGCGAATTCTCATAGGAATGGCTCAGTGACCACTTCATCCTGGCAAGCTGAAGTGCGGCGATCTCGTCACGCGATGCTGTTTCAATCGCGTCGAGGTCGCCAGGGCGGGGTGAAAGGTCTTCCATGTCTGTCTCTCCTCCGAGATGAATGACCGGCGGCTTTACGCCTCTTCCGGCAAAAGGGTGCCCTTGACGGTGCGCGAATGGCCACGGAACTCGGCAATGTGCTCGCCGTTCTGATTGGTCACGTTGATATCGTAAATGCCGCCACGCCCGCGTCGTGAAACCTCCCGCGCGGTTGCCGTCAAGCGGTCGCCGGCAAAGGCCGGTGCGATGTAGGTAACCGAGCAATGCTGCGCGACGGCCCGCTGATTGTAGGTGTTGCAGGCAAAGGCGAAGGCGGAATCGGCCAGCGTGAAGATGTATCCGCCGTGGCAGGTTCCATGGCCGTTGGTCATCTCCGGCTTGACGATCATCGAAATGACCGCCATGCCGGGCGCCACGCGTTCCATCGCCATGCCAAGGTGACGGGAGGCATTATCGTCGCGCCACATGGCGTCTGCGCAGGCGTTCGCAAGCTCCTGGGCCGTGAGAATGATCCTGTCGGTCATTGTCCCTTGAACTCCGGCTTACGCTTTTCCAGGAAGGCGGCGACGCCCTCGGCATAGTCGGCACTGCGTCCAGCTTCGCGCTGCAGATCGCGTTCAAGCTCAAGCTGCTCATCGAGCGAATTGGTTGCCGCTGCCTGGATCGCGCGCTTGGTCATGCCGAGACCCTTTGTCGGTCCTGCAGCGAGTTTTGTGGCAAGGGTCCTGGCTTCATCGAGGAGTGCCGCATCGTCGACCGTCTTCCAGATAAGCCCCCAGCTTGCCGCCGTTTCCGCGTCGAGCGGCTCGGCGGTCAGTGCCAGCGCCTTGGCGCGCGCTTCGCCAAGCAGCCGCGGCAGGCTCCAGGTGCCGCCGGAATCGGGTACGAGGCCGATCTTGGCAAAGGCCTGAATGAAACGCACCGAGCGCGCCGCCAGAGTGATATCGCATGCAAGCGCGATATTGGCGCCCGCACCCGCGGCAACGCCGTTGACGGCACAGATGACGGGCTTTTCCAGTGTCCTGATCAGCCGGATCAGCGGGTTGTAGAAAAGCTCGATCGTGCGTCCGAGGTCCGGGGCCGCCCCACCCTTGCGCGGATCGCGATCGCCGAGGTCCTGCCCCGCGCAGAAGCCGCGACCGGCGCCGGTCAGAAGCACAGCCCGAACGGATGCATCCTGATGCGCACGTTCGAAGCCTGCCCTGAGCGCCAGATGCATCTCTTCATTGAAGGCGTTGAGCTTGTCTGGACGGTTGAGCGTCAACGTAAGGACGCCATCGGCAAATGCCGATTGGACGGTGTCGGATTCGGACATGTTTCCTCCAGTTCCGCCAGGATCGGGCGGTTCATGAAAAAACTCTTGCATAAACCGACCGGCCGGTCAATTATAAATCCACAGCATGAGAGGAACATGTGAATGGATGCCCTTTTCGACCGCCACCAGCCAACCCTTGCCGCAGCCCTGAAGGCTGCGGAGGAACGCGGTTATTGGTCGGCCTATCCTGAAATCCCAAGCGGCAAGATCTATGGCGAAACCGCCAAGGACGATGGCCTGGCATCCTACAATGCCCGGCTCGGCAAGCCTTTTGCCTTGCCCGGCCATCCCGAGACGACGAAGGTCGGCGCGGAAGTTTCCCCATTCGGCCCGACGCTCGCAATCACTTATCCGGCTGCAGATGCAGACACGCTGATCGCCGCCTCGCAGGCTGCGGCACCCGCATGGGCGGATGCAGCGGTCAAGACCCGCATCGGCATCTGCCTCGAAGTTCTGGCCCGCCTCAATCGCATCAGCTTCGAAATTGCCAATGCCGTCATGCACACGACGGGACAGGCCTTTGCCATGGCATTCCAGGCTGGCGGACCGCATGCGCAGGACCGCGGCCTCGAAGCCGTTGCCTACGCCTTCGCAGAGATGACCCGCACGCCGGCTCAAGCCATCTGGACCAAACCGCAGGGCAAGGCCGAGCCGATCGTTCTGGAAAAACACTGGCGGATCGTGCCGCGCGGGATCTCGCTGGTGATCGGTTGCCAGACATTTCCGACCTGGAACAGTTATCCAGGCCTGTTTGCCAGCCTCGCGACCGGCAACACCGTCATCGTCAAGCCGCATCCGGGCGCAATCCTGCCATTGGCGATCACGGTTTCGGTCATTCGCCAGGTGCTTGCCGAAGAGGGATTTGACGCCAATATCGCGCTTCTGGCAGCCGACGCGCCGGGTGCCGAAATCACCCGCGATCTCGTTGAGAACAATGCGGTGCAGATCATCGACTACACCGGCTCGAACAGCTTCGGCGATTGGGTGCGCAAGCATGCCGGAGACGCTCAGGTCTACACCGAAGAGGCTGGTGTCAATTCGATTGTCGTCGCCGGCACCGATGACTTTGCAGGCATGTGCGCCAACATCGCCTTTTCTCTCTCGCTCTACAGCGGCCAGATGTGCACCGCCCCGCAGAACATCTTCGTTCCAAGGAGCGGCATTAAGACCGATGAGGGCCACAAGAGCTTCGACGACGTGGCAAAGGCAATTGCCGCTGCCATCGACGACCTTCTTGCCGATCCGGCACGCGCCGGGGGGGTCTGTGGCGCGATAGCCAATCCGGCTACTCTATCGCGCATTGAGACCGCCCGCAGCCTCGGAACACTCATTCGTGACTCTGCCCCGGTCACGACAGCCGGGAATGCGCGCACGGCAACGCCCCTCGTCCTTGCCGTCGATGCCGACAAGACGGATGCGCATGAGGAAGAGCGCTTCGGTCCGATCGCCTTCATTGTCGCCGTTGCGGATGTTGCCGGGGGCATTGAAAAGGCATCAAGCCTCGCCCGTCGCAAGGGTGCGATCACCGCGGCACTTTATGACACCGACAACAGCCGCATCGACGCTGCTGTCGACGCCTTCGCCAGGGCTGGCGTCAATCTCTCGATCAATCTGACCGGCGGCATCTTCGTCAATCAGAGTGCTGCGTTCAGTGATTTCCACGTCACCGGCGCCAACCCGGCCGGCAATGCCAGCCTGACAGACGCGGCCTTCGTGGCCAACCGCTTCCGCACCGTCATGTGGCGCCGTCCGAAGGCGGCGTGACGACTTTGACCTAACCTTTGTTCTCTTGGGAGGAGACTGACATGAAATTTGCGATGACCACCGCGCTCGCGGGCACGCTTGCGCTTGGGCTTGGCTTTGCCGGCGAAGCCCTTGCCGACATCCGCATCGGAGCGACTGTCTCGGAAACAGGACCCGCCTCGTTCCTTGGCGACCCTGAAGCCAAGACGCTGAAGCTGCTCGTCGACGAGATCAATGCGGCAGGCGGCGTTCTCGGTGAAAAGCTCGAGCTTGTCATCTACGACGACGGCGGCGATCCGAACAAGGCACGCACCTTCGCAACGCGTCTGGTCGAGGACGACGAAGTCACCGCGGTTATTGGCGGCACCACCACCGGCACCTCGATGGCAATCATCCCGGTTGCCGAAGATGCCGAGATCCCATTCATCTCGCTTGCTGGCGCCATCGAGATCGTCGACCCGGTAAAGCCCTATACCTTCAAGACGCCGCATACCGATCGCATGGCCTGCGCAAAGATCTTCGACGACATGAAGAAAAAGGGCTTCACGAAGATCGGCATGATCTCCGGCTCCGACGGCTTTGGCGCCTCAATGCACAAGCAGTGCCTGGCCATCGTTGGCGAATATGGCATTGAAGTGGTTGCAGACGAAACCTATGGCCCGAGCGATGCGGACATGACCCCGCAGCTCACCAACATCAAGAACACTTCAGGCGTGCAGGCAATCCTCAACCCGGGCTTCGGCCAGGGTCCGGCGATCGTCACCCGCAACTACGCACAGCTCGCCGTCGGCCTGCCGCTTTATCAGTCGCATGGTGTCGCCTCCAACGGCTTCATCGATCTGGCTGGCGCGAGTGCGGCCGAAGGCATTCGCCTGCCGGGTACCGCCCTGCTGGTGGCCGACCTCCTGCCGGAAAACGATCCGCAGCGCGCGGTCGTTGCCGCCTACAAGAAGAGCTTCGAAACAGCGACGGGCAAGCCGGTATCGACCTTCGGTGGCTATGCGCATGACGCGCTGCGCATCCTCGTCGACGCGATCAACCGTGCGGGCAAAGCCGATCCCGCAGCCATTCGCGAAGCCATTGAGCAGACGAAGGGCCTCGTCGGAACGACCGGAACCGTCACCATGACGGCGGACGATCACCTCGGACTCGATCTCACGGCCTTCCGCATGCTGGAGATCCGTGACGGTAGCTGGAAGATCGTCGACTAAGTGCTGAACCGTGCTTTCGGGAGCGTGTGACGCTCCCGATCAGGCGCGGTGCAAAGGGAGGCAGCCATGGCCGAGTTCATGCAATTTCTGCTGTCCGGGGTGACGGTCGGTGCGGTCTACGCGCTGGTGGCCCTCGGCTTCACCATCATCTACAACGCATCCGATGTCGTGAACTTCGCCCAGGGCGAATTCGTCATGCTCGGCGGCATGATCACCGTCTTTTCCTATCAGGCGGGCATTCCACTGCCGCTGGCGGCGATCCTTGCCATCCTCGTGACGGCGGCGATCGGGGTCGCGCTCAACAAGCTCGCCATCGAGCCCGCGCGCGGTGCCCCCGTGGTGTCCCTGATCATCATCACGATTGGCGCCTCGATCTTCATTCGCGGCCTGACGCAGATCGCCTTCGACAAGCAATTGCATCGCTTCCCCGCCTTCTCGGGCGATACGCCGATCGCAATCGGCGGCGCGACGATCCTGCCGCAGAGCCTGTGGGTGGTTGCCGGCGCGCTCATGGTCTTCATTGGCCTCTGGCTGTTCTTCACCAAGACGCTCACCGGCCGCGCGGTGCTGGCGACAGCCAATAACCGCATTGCCGCGCAACTGGTCGGTATCAACACGCGCTACATCATGACGCTGAGCTTCGCGCTTTCGGCCGCGATCGGCGCCTTGGCAGGTGTGCTCGTCACGCCGATCACGCTGACCAGCTATGATGTCGGCATCTCGCTGGCGCTCAAGGGTTTTGCCGCCGCCATGCTGGGCGGGATGGGCAACCCCAAGGGAGCACTCGTGGGCGGCCTGCTTCTCGGCGTCCTCGAGGCAATGACCGCCGGCTACATAAGCTCACAGTATAAGGACGCGGCTGCCTTCATCGTAATCCTTGCCGTCCTCTTCGCCATGCCGCAGGGCATCTTCGGCCGCAAAGTCACGGATCGGGTATGATGACGATGAAGCTGTCCTCGAAAACCACCACGCTGCTTGTGCTGACGCTCGTCGTCGTCGCCCTACCCTTCCTGTTTCCATCCTCCTACTATTTCCGCGTCGGCTCGCTGATCTTCGTCAACGGACTTGCGGTGACGGGTCTTGTCATCCTCACCGGATATGCCGGCCAGATCAGCCTCGGCCATGCCGGCTTCGTCGGGATCGGCGGCTACAGCTGTGCGCTTGCGCCTCTTCACATCGGTCTGCATCCAGCCTTGGCCGTCATCCTTGGCGCCGTGCTTTCCGCCCTGGTCGCCTGGCTGGTCGGACGGCCCATCCTCCGGCTGAAGGGATACTATCTGGCCGTCGCCAGCCTCGGGCTTGGAGCGCTGGTTGCCATGGTGCTTGCCAATGAAGCGGGATGGACCGGTGGTCCTGACGGCATTGCCGTTGCCGACCTCGGATTGCGGGGCCTGCTGAAATCACTCGGTCTCGACATGTCGAACCCGGTCTTCTGGTATGCCTTTACCGGTTTCATCATGCTGATCGGCGCCTGGCTCGCACTCAACCTCTTTCACAGCCCGACCGGGCGTGCGCTGCGCGCCCTTCATGGCTCGGAGGTTGCTGCCCGCACCGTCGGCGTCGATGTCGCCAAATACAAGCTGAGGGCCTTCGTGATCTCCGCCGTCTACGCGTCGGTTGCCGGTTCCCTGCTGGCGCTGCAGAACAAGTTCATCACCCCGGATGTTGCCGGCTACATGCATTCGATCGAGCTCGTCACCATGGCGGTTCTCGGTGGTGCGGGTTCCGTTGTCGGCGCAATCCTCGGGGCCGCCATCCTGACGACGCTGCCTCAGGTCCTGACCGTCTTTCAGGAATATGAGCAGCTCGTGCTCGGCCTCATCATGATGCTCGTGATGATCTTCATGCGCGACGGCCTGCTTCCGAGCCTTGCGCGCCTGATCAGAGGGAGGGGAGAATGAGCCTGCTTCAAGTCGAAGGCCTCGGGATCGACTTTGGCGGCCTGTGTGCCGTCAATGATGTGAGCTTTTCCCTGAAGGCGGGCGAAATCGTCTCGGTGATCGGACCGAACGGCGCCGGCAAGACGACCCTTTTCAACATGATTTCGGGCGTCTACCTGCCCGGCCGCGGACGTATCCTGCTCGCAGGGGAGGATGTCACTCGCCTTGGGCCGCATCTGCTCGCCGAACGCGGTCTTTCCCGCACGTTTCAGAACCTGCAGATATTCCAGACAATGACGGTGCTGGAGAATGTCACTGTCGGTCATCACCTGCACGAACGGGGATCCATTCTCGCCGATCTCCTGGGTCTCCCGGGTTCGCGCCTGAGAAGCCAGGCCTCGGAAGCCGGAGCCCGCGAACTGCTTAAGCGTGTTGGCCTTGCCCAGGCAGCCGAGAGAACCGCGGGCTCCTTGTCCTACGGTGCGCTGAAACGGCTGGAGATCGCCCGCGCGCTTGCCTTGCAACCACGCGTGCTGCTTCTCGACGAGCCGGCAGCCGGCTGCAACGCTGTCGAAACGGAGGAGATCGATCACCTGATCGCCGAGGTCGCGGCAGAGGGCGTTTCCATTCTGCTTGTGGAGCATGACATGAAGATGGTCATGCGCATTTCGAACCATATCGTGGTGCTCGATCACGGCGAGAAGATCGCAGAAGGAGAACCGGCAGCGGTCTCCCGCAACCCGCGGGTCATCGAAGCCTATCTCGGCGCACAAGCGGTGGAGGCGGCTGATGTTGACGGTTGAAGGATTGCGCTCTCGCTACGGGCGCATCGAGGTTCTGCACGGCATCGATCTTGAGGTCGGCTCCGGCGAAATCGTCACTGTTGTAGGTGCGAACGGCGCTGGCAAGACGACGCTTCTGCGTTGCCTTTCCGGCATACAGCCGGTGTCATCAGGCTCCATTGTGTTTCGCGGCGAGAGCCTGAACAGCGTTCCAGCCTATCGCCGCCCGGCGCGCGGCCTCGCGCAATCGCCGGAGGGACGGCAGATCTTCACGAATCTCTCCGTCGAGGAAAATCTGCGCCTCGGCGCCTTCCTGTTCTCCGACGACAAGGTCGAACGGGACATGGAGGAGGCATTCGTCATGTTCCCGGTGCTGCGCGAAAAACGCAATCTGGCGGCCGGGGGCCTGTCCGGCGGCCAGCAGCAGATGCTTGCGATTGCGCGTGCCCTGATGGCGCGCCCCTCCTGCCTGCTGCTCGACGAGCCAAGCATGGGACTGGCGCCGATCCTCGTCGCCCAGATCTTCGAGGTGGTGAAGGGCCTGCGTGCGCTCAACGTCACCGTGCTGCTCGTCGAACAGAACGCCTTTGGCGCACTGTCGATTGCCGACCGCGGCTATGTGATGGAGACCGGCCGTATTACAATGTCGGGACCAGCTCAGGACCTGATTGCCGACGAACGAATTCGCGAAGCCTACCTGGGAATTTGACATCATGACCGTAACCATCGAACGCAACGGCGACATTGCCGTCGTCACCATCGACAACCCGCCCGTGAACGCCCTGTCGCAGGCAGTGCGGCAGGACCTGTGGAATGCGACCGAGACGCTGGACGCCGACCCTTCGGTGCGCGCAGTGGTCCTGATCTGCGACGGACGGACGTTCATTGCCGGCGCCGATGTCAACGAATTCGGCAAGCCGCCGATGCCCCCTCACCTTCCCGACCTCGTCGTTCGTATCGAGACGGCAGCCAAGCCTTGGGTTGCCGCAATTCATGGCAGCGCGCTCGGTGGCGGCTTCGAAGTGGCGCTCGGCTGCCGCTTTCGCATAGCCGTGCCGTCGGCAAGCGTCGGGTTGCCCGAAGTCCGCCTCGGCATTGTTCCGGGTGCCGGGGGAACCGTGCGCCTGCCACGGCTGATCGGACCGGCGCTTGCAACCGAGATGGTCACAACAGGTACGCCCGTGGCAGCGCCGAAGGCGCGGTCGCAGGGGCTGATCGATGCCGTTGTCGAGGGTGATCTGGAAAAGGGGGCGATCGACTTTGCGCGTTCTGCCGTGGATCAGTCCCTTCCACTTCCGCTCCGCCAGCGCGGCGTGCCGGCCGTCGACGCGACGTTCTGGGAAACGACCTCAAAGGCGGTCGCCAGCCGCGCCAGGCGCGAGGAAGCACCGCTTCGTGCGCTCGCCTGCGTGAGGAAGGCGGCGGAGGCCGATTTCGACACTGCGATGGCCTTCGAGCGCCAGACATTTCTCGAATTGCGCGGCTCACCCCAGGCTGCAGCCCTGCGCCACGTCTTCTTCGCAGAACGGGCAGCACCCAGGCCGCCTGAGCTTGCAGGCGTCGAGCCCCGAAAGATCCGTTCTGCCGCCGTCATCGGCGGCGGCACGATGGGCGCGGGTATCGCGGCCGCCCTTCGCGACGCGGGACTGCCGGTGACGCTGGTGGAGCGGGACGAGGCTGCGGTCGAGCGCGGCCTTTCCAACCTGCGTTCGATCTTCGAAGGCTCGGTCAAGCGCGGCAAGATCAGTCCAGACGTTGCGGCAACCCGCTTGGCTGGCGTGACAAGCACGACTGACTACAGCCAGCTTTCCGCAACCGACCTCGTCATCGAAGCAGTGTTTGAGGATCTCGACGTGAAGCGCGAGGTCTTCGGCAGGCTTTCGACGGTTTGCCGCGCCGATGCGGTGCTTGCCACGAATACGTCCTACCTCGACCCCGAGCAGATCGCGGCAGGCATCAGGCACCCGGAGCGCTTCCTCGGATTGCATTTCTTCAGTCCGGCACATGTCATGAAGCTGCTGGAGATCGTACCGACCGCCCATACCGCGCCCGCAACCCTTGCAACGGGCTTTGCACTTGCGAGGATGCTGAACAAGATTCCTGTGCGCGCCGGCATCTGCGATGGCTTTATCGGCAACCGGATCCTGAAGGTTACGCGCGCCCAGGCCGAACGTCTGTTGCTGGCGGGCGCGACACCACAGGCGGTCGATGCAGCGATGCGCAGCTTCGGGTTGCCCATGGGGCCCTTCGAGGCCCAGGACCTCGGCGGCCTCGACATTGCCGCTTTCCAACGCAAGGCGGCGCGTGCCCGTGGCGAGACCCCCTTCGCTCCAATCGCGGAACGGCTTTGCGCATTGGAACGCTTTGGCCAGAAAAGCGGCGGCGGCTGGTACGACTACGCAAAGGGCGATCGCACGCCCAGACACTCGGAAATCGTCGCCGACATTATTGCCGGGGAAGCACGGGAAACGCCGCAGCGAGAGTGGGATGAAGCCAGTATCATCGACTGCATCGTCCTGCCGATGGTCAATGAGGCCACAAAGATCCTCAACGAGAAGGTGGCGTTAAGAGCTGAGGACATCGACCTTGTGGAAATCCACGGATATGGCTTCCCGCGTTGGCGCGGTGGACTGATGCATTATGCCGAAGGGCGGGGAGCCGCTGAGATTGCCTCAAGACTCAACGAGCTTGCAGCAAATGGGCTGGCCGAGCCGCCTTTCAAATCACAGGGCGTTTGAGGTGAAGCGGTCTCCAGCAACGACATGAGGCAGGACTATCCAGGACCTCTTTGCTAATAAACGTACTGGTCGTGACTATACTGGCTCTTGTTCAGGACGACGCCTAGGACGTTCGTTCTCTCACGCAGGTTCTGTTCGCAAATGTCCACTTCACTGATCGTGCTTTGCTCCGACGCGGCAACGAGGATGACACCGTCGACATTCGGCAGGAACGCAAGCACATCATCGGTCGACAGCATCGGTGGCAAATCATACAGAACGACGTCGGGCTCTATCTCCTGGCGCATATTTTGTATTGATTGGGCTGCCGCGGCACTTTGAAGAAGCTCTGCCGAGTACTGGACCGGCTGTCGATTTGGCGCAATCGACAGGTTGTCGCCGTATCGGAAGAACGTCTCGCGTAGGCCGGCATCGCCCTTCAGAAAGCTCTCGATAGAGCCTGGATTTTTGATCGCAAGGGACTTGCCTATCTGCGGTCGCCGCAGATCAAGATCAACAAGGACAGTTCGACAATCCGTTTGCTTAGCGAGGCTGAATGCAAGGTTAAGCGCAATACACGTCTTGCCGCACGCCGGCGTAGCAGAGGTGATGGCAACCGAAGTCCAATTATTCTCCCTGAGGAGACGGAGTAGTTTCGTCCGCATCATGTCAAAGGCGGCGTGAGCCGGCGACGACCGGTTCAAAGTGATAATGCGATTGTTAGCTGCGGCATCGGGATCGATGACAAGCGGGGGAAGTCCTTCCCACGCCCCTCGCACAATCTCCAGCGGTTCAGGCAATACCGGACTGCGATCGCCCATCTCGACAATCCCTCTACTACGTGACGATCTACCAACAAATTCCATTACAAATCCTCAATCACGACGTCGTCGACACCTGACGCTATTTGAGTTCACTTCGTCAGCCAACAGTTTGGAGAAGGCACGTCCTTCATCCGTATCTCAGCATGCGCTTGACGCTATTGAACCTCCTTCTTAACGGGGGTGTTCGTTGCTCATAGGGGGTATTGATGAATGGGATCACCGCCAGCGGCTGTGCCTGTAGCATCTGGACCAATTCGGTCGGACGCCTGATCGTTTTGTTCAGTATTTCAAGCAAGACAATAGTAGCGAAACTCAAGGCAAGGCCCACAAGCATGCCTCCGAAAACGATCAGACGACGCTTCGATCGCAATGGCTGCTGCGGTTCCGTGGCTGGCTCCAACAGGGAGAATCGACCACCATCCGACCGTGCCTCCATCTGCTGACCCAGCGAGGCTTCCGCGCGTTTGGCAATCGCCGTGTTGTATTGGGTTTGCGTATTCGAGAGCGTACGTTCAAGCGCGTTCAAGCGGATATCGGTTGCCGGTGTGGCGCTTATCGATTGCGTGAGAGACGCAATCTTCTCGGTTATCTGCTCGCGCTCCTTTTCGATCGCATCTATTCGCCTGTCCACGTCGGACAGTTGAAGATCGAGGCCGGACTGTGCCTTCGTATCAGTACCCTCTTGTTTCTTGGGAACCACTTTTCCGCGGAGCGCGGCAATGCGTCCCCGCAATGCAACGATGTTGGGGCTCGTCTCGGAAAAGACCGTGAGCTGATCGGCAAGGGCTTTGTTTAGATCCAGGAGCATTTGCTGATCGGCGGTCAGCGGTTCTCCTGTCGGATACTTGCCCGTTACCATATAGGTCTCGACCAGAAGGCTGCGTCTTGTCCGCAGGTCCGATTCTTCACGCTCAAGAGATATGAGGCGCTCTTGCAAGGTGCTCTGCTGGGAGCGCCGAAAGTTCAGGCTTTCTGGTAGCGTATCCCTGTTTTCGTTCTTGAATTTCAAGAGGTTCGCCTCGATACGGGCGAGGTCGCCGTCCAGTCTCTTCACTTCGTCATCAAAGAACTCCAGAGTATTTCCCGCCCTGTCTGTTCTTTGCTTCTGGTTGCTGTTGAGGATCGACGTCGCGAGTTCATTGGCGACCTGCGCGGCCAGGATCGGGGACTTGGCCTCGAATCCAATTGCGAATACCGATGTACCATCGGCGACGTTTAATTCTGTCTCCTCAAAGATGATACGAGAGCGCAAATTCCTGACAAGATTCTCGACTGTCGGCTGTTCCTTCTCGTCGGCGTAGATGTTGAGCTTGGTCGCGAGTTTGACGAGATTGTCTCGGGTGGTAAGCTGCTGCTGGATTATCTGCAACTGGCCCACGGAACTGGTCTGGACAATGGACCGGACGAGGTTGACAGGGATCTGTGGCGCTTCGACCAGGATCTTTGCTGAAGACTGATAGGTTCGCGGCTGAAGTATCGCAAAGATAAGCGCAAGGATCGTGGTCGTCGTTACGCACAGCAGTATGTACGGCAATCTCCGCCGAAGAATTGAAATGTAAAAGACGAGGTCAATTTCACCCATCGCGAATATATCCGAACTTTGAGGCCATAGAGACACGCTGCTAAGCGTTATTCTATCAGATTTTGGAGACGCGATAGTTGATCGATAGTGGGTACGGGCACTGTGTTCTCTAGTCCATTTGGGTAACTTATGTCGCGTATTGCGAGTAGCGCCCTCAAGTTCACTGCACTGTTTTTTTGAACAAGTCGAAAACTAACGAAAATTGATTACTTATGGCATATTGCTTAGAATGCCGTAGAATGAAAGAATAAAGTTATAGCTGTACTAAACAACACCACGATACCTCCTGATTCATCACGAGATGTCGCGAATTTTTGTTGGAGCGTTACATGATACTGCACACACGTTTCGGCAAGCTTCCGCGGACTGTTCCAAGGCTTGCTGCAACTGCGGGTGGTTTGCTGATTGCCCTAAATGTCAGTGCAGCCCTCGCCTCTCCTATTTTTCCGCACACGAAGATCCGGCTGACGCTTGTCCAGTGGATGCCCACGAAGGGAAGCTACGAGCAATGGGCTGCCGTGGGGGGGGAGTATACGGTCTCGGACCAGGGAACAATCATTGTTCCACTGCTTGGAGCAGTCTCCGTTGAAAACAAAGACGAAGCTGGCCTCGCTTCTGCCATCGCCAAGGCGTTGAAAGAGAAGATTGGGCTGGTCGATGAACCAGCCGCCAGCGTCGAGATCCTGAAATATCCGCCGATCTATGTCGTCGGCGACGTTAAAAATCCTGGCGAATATGAATTCCGCTCTGGCATGACAGTTCTAAAAGCCCTGGCGCTGGGCGGTGGCCAGATCCGACCCTTGGATTCGACCACAAGTCCAGAGGCAGTCATCAAACTGGTCGGCGATGCAAAGGAGCTTGATGAATCGATCATGCGCACGGCCGCAAAAATTGAGCGCCTGGAAGCAGAGATGGCCGGGCAAACAACGTTTCAATCCAAACAAGAACCGAACGATGCCGCTGCTGTTGCCGTCCATCAGCAGGAAGAGGCGATATTCTCGGCTCGGGCAAACGAGCTTTCGAGGCAAACGAAATCATTGACTGCGCTTCGCGATTTACTCTCAAGCGAGATCGGCGTTCTCGAAGAGAAGATAAAGAGCACGGACGCAAACATAAACTCGGCACAACAGCAGCTCAGTAGCACCATTGCGCTTATTGAGCGCGGCGCGCTTGTTGCAACACGACAAGCAGACGCCGAACGCGTGATGAGAGCTTACCAGGACGACCGCCTTGATCTTACCGTCCTGATAATGCGAGCCCGCCAAAGCATCAGCCAAACCACGCGCGATCTTGAAGGCCTTGCGGACAAGAGACAGACAGAAATTGCTTCAGCGCTGCAGTCGGAGCACGCCCTCATGAACAGTTTGCAGCTCAAGAAAGCCACCGTCCAGAAAGTGCTCATGGAAAACCTGTCATCGGGCGCGTCGTTGGGGCCTGCCGAGAAACCAACGCTTGAGTACAGGGTCGTCCAAAATAGTGGTGGAAACGATACCGAGACACCCGCCACCGAGACCACATCGATGGCGCCGGGAGATGTGTTGAAGGTCATTCTTATCGCGCCGTCTCGAACGACTACGTCGATATCATCTGATACGTCCGAACCCACAGCACAGGACGTCGGCCAATGACTTGCGTGTCTATCACGTCGAAGCAATCTCAATGAAAACTGGTTCTTCAAGTCCGGCATCAACCTCACTTCCGAGCAGTGAGAGTGGCAAGAGTTACAACCAGATCATCAAGTCCACCGTGCTGATCGGCGGATCGTCCGTCATCAATGTGGCGTTCTCCATCGCTCGAAACAAAGCTATGGCGCTGCTTCTCGGACCCGAAGGCATAGGCATGATGGCGCTCTACAACTCAGTCGCAGAGATTGCTCAGACAGTCGCGGGTCTTGGCATCAATGCCAGTGGCGTTCGTCAGATAGCAGCTGTCCGTGGGCAAGACACCCAGCGGATCGCAGAGGTTGTCGCGGTTCTACGCCGTGTTTCCATCTTCCTCGGCCTTGCGGGAGCCGCCCTGTTGTTTTCCTTTTCAGGGCCTGTGGCAGAGCTGACCTTCGGAAATCGCCAGCATCAATTTGGCGTGATGATCCTGTCACTCGCGGTGTTTTTTCAAGTTGCAGCCGCAGGAAGAGGAGCGTTGATACAGGGTGTGCGAGACATTTCCAGTCTTGCATGGATGAGCATGCTCGTGGGCCTGTTCAGCCTGGTCGTCGGAGTACCTATCATCTATTTTCTGGGCGCGGGTGGAATCGCGATAGCAGTCGCGGCGGCGGCCTTCGCAAGTTTTGTCGCCTCGTGGTGGTTCAGCCGGAGGATAGACATCCAATACGTATCTCTTTCGGCGCGACGGGCACTTCAGGAAACGAGCGCGCTGTTCAAGCTTGGCATCGTCTTTATGGCGAGTGGCTTTCTCACGATGGGAAGCGCTTATGCCATTCGTCTGATCGTCTCTTCGGAAAGCGGGTTGCATGCAGCCGGCCTTTATCAGGCAGCATGGTCCCTGGGAGGACTTTATGCTGGCTTCATCCTGCAGGCGATGGGCACCGACTTCTATCCACGCCTGACTGCCGTTTCCGAGGATAACGCGGAAAGCAACCGACTGGTCAACGAACAGACTGAAGTGAGTATCCTGCTGGCAGGCCCCGGTCTGATCGCGACACTCACTCTGGCCCCCGTTGTCATGGCGCTCTTTTACTCCTCGGAGTTTCAGGGGGCGGTCGAAATCCTGCGCTGGATCTGCCTTGGAATGATGCTGCGGATTGTCGCCTGGCCGATTGGATTCATCGTGCTTGCCAAGGGTGCCAAGTCGATTTTCTTTTGGTCAGAAGTCGCCGCGACCGTTGTTCATATCGGGCTGGCTTGGCTGTGTGTGCCTAAATTCGGCGCCGCAGGGGCAGGCTTTGCGTTCTTCGGCCTGTACGTTTGGCATAGCATCCTGATATATTGTGTTGCGCGACGCTACACGAATTTCCGCTGGTCGTGCGCCAATCGCAAACTGATCATCGGCTATCTTCCGATATCGGGATTGGTGTTTGGTGCCTTTCAGTTTTTGCCGCTCTGGCAAGCAACCGGTCTCGGGCTAGCGATTACGCTCATGGTCGGCCTCTACTCACTGAGGATGCTTGCAGGATTGCTTCCAGAACACGCGTTTCCGCGCCTGATCCGGCCGCTCCTGAACATGCGGGGCGTTTGAAAACGACGAAGCGTCAATCTCAACCCTCAGATTGGCACTTCTTCACGTCGCATCGCTTCGCTCCAACGACGTATCTTCAACGCAAACTCCCCGGTACACTATCGCTCGATTGCAAAGGCCGGTCACTCGCCCCTGCGGATCTTGCGGACTGCATGCTTCCGAATGAGTGAACTGAATGTCATGAGCAAGCGGGAGTCGGCTTCAGGCAAAAGACACGCGTGAAAACAACAAAACCAAGCGCAACAGGCGAATCTGAAATCGCGTAGGGCTTCAATTATCGCCCACGATGGCGAGCTCAATCGGACCTCAATACCCACTTTCTTTAATCGAAGAAAGATGAGGGTCTTGCGCTCGCGGTCGATTGCGTTCGGGAAGAACTTCAGCCCATTTCGGTGACTAGCACTCTTGTTGGCGGACAGCCTTGGACGATGTCTGACAGCGACAGATCACATTCGTGCCAGGCGCAAAGTCCTAGCTAGCGATATGCGCGTTCATTTGATGAACCGCCTTCGCTCTACGCCACTCGCTAGCGAGCAGTACAATCAAAATCCCCGCCATTTCCAGTATCCAGTACCATTTGAGACCCAAGAAACGGCTTCGAAAGAAGCTGTCGAGATGATGAAAAGATGCCGCGCGAATTAGCACGTAGCCGAGCACAAACGTCGAACCAACTGATGCAATCCACATCTGAATTGGGGATTTCCTGATACAGTAGATGACGGCTGGGACAATGGCCACACACGCGGCGGCAACACTGATGACGAAATAAATCTGAACGGCCTGACGTCGTTCGTACCAGCCTTCCGAGTGCGCAATCATGCGGCCAAGTTCTGTCATGCCAGACTGGAGGTCCAGCTGCTTGTTTACGCCTAAAATGAAAAAGAATAATGAGATAAAGCGCCAGATGCGGGCATCGGATTTGTCGTTCAAATTTTGCCGACGAACGCAACCCATCGTCATCCAGCAACTGATGCTGGCGAATAGGTATAGAGCGACTGTAAGCCATCCGCCGATCGTTGGGTCGCCAATACCAGGTTGCCAACTAAAATCGTAATTGTTTGTCACGTTAGCCCCCAGAGTATTTGCGCAATATTCGCGGGTTTTCTTCCGTCGCCTCTAGAGATGCCAGTCAGTCTTCCCGCTGCCGAAGGGACGATGCAGGTGGAAATTAAACGACCTGCCCGATTGCCAATTCGGAGGTGGAAACGAACTCCTGCACCGCATTAACGACGGCGGTCAAATCGCTCTCGGTCATCTGTGCAAAAAGCGGAAGAATGATCGAGTGTTGCTGCGCCAGGATACTTTGGCGCAGCCCCGTTGCGATGCGGTGCGAGCCCTGTTCGGCATAGGCGTCCTCGAGATGGATGTTCATGATCCCCCGCCTCGTCGAGACTCCTTGATCAAGCAGCACCTGCATAATGTCGCGCTGGTCAAGAACCTGTGATAGCCGTAGGCAGAAACTCTGCCAGTTGCTGCGAGCCCACGGCGGCTCAATCGGCGGCATGACCTCAACTGTTGAAGAGAGCCGTTCGGCATATCGGCTGGCAATCTCACGCCGCCGCGCGACGATCTCCGGCAGTCGCTTCAGCTGCTCACGCCCAACCGCCGCCTGCATGTCTGTCATGCGATAATTATAACCCAACTCGGGATAGGATTCGAAAATGACCTGCTTCGAGCCGTGGCGTACTGCATCCGTCACACTCATGCCGTGTTGCCGCCACAAGCGGAACTTTCGATCGTATTCCGGGTTGGCCGTTGTCAGCATACCTCCGTCGCCGGTCGTCACCACCTTGCGCGGGTGAAAGGAGAAGCAGGCGATATCGCCATGAGGCTTGCCGATCTTTTCCCATCGGCCCTTCCAGAGAATTTCGCTGCCCGTTGCGCAAGCAGCATCCTCGATCACCGGGATGGAATGACGGGACGCGATTGTAACGGCGCGATGCAAGTCGCAGGGCATTCCGAGCTGATGGACGCAAATGATCGCCTTCGTTCGGGGCGTGATGGCCGCTTCGATCAAATCGGGATCGATGTTGTAGCCATCTTTCTCGATATCGACGAAAACCGGCACGGCACCGCAATAGCGGATGGCATTTGCGGTTGCGATAAAGGTGTGGCTAACGGTGATGACTTCATCGCCAGCTCCGACACCGACCGCCTTTAGGGCAAGGTGAAGCGCGGTCGTGCAATTGGAAACAGCGCATGCGTGCTTGGCACCCACAAAATCGGCGAACTCTTCCTCGAACGCAGCCACCTCAGGGCCTTGCGTGACCCAGCCCGAAAGAATGACTCGGCGAACCGCCTCGACCTCCTGCTCATCGAGAACAGGCTTGGCAACCGGGATCTGGCTCATGCTGCCTCTCCTGCGTTCAGGCTCTTTTCCTGGCGCCACCACTCTACGAGATCGCGCAGGCCTTCTTCCATTGTCACCTTTGCGCTGAAGCCCAGAAGCTTCTCTGCCTTGGCAGTCGAGGCAAGGCGCCGCGGCACGGCGTTGACCTTGCGCGCCGGCCCGAATTGCGGCTCCAGCGAAGAGCCCATGACCTTGGTCAGGAGGGCTGCAAGTTCTCGAAGGCTCGTCTCGCTGCCGCTTGCGACGTTGAAAACCTCATCGGTGACATCGGATCGTGCTGCAAGCAGGTTGGCCCGTGCGATGTCGTGCACATGCACGAAATCCATCGTTTGCGTGCCATCGCCGAGGATGATCGGCGGCAGGCCGCTGGCAATGCGCTCCATCCAGCGGATCAGGACTTCCGTGTAGGCGCCATAGACGTCCATGCGCGGACCGTAGACGTTGAAGTAGCGAAGCGCGACGTAACGCAGGCCGTACATCTCCGCAAAGCTGCGCAGCAGGCCTTCGTTGAAGGCTTTGGCAGCACCGTAAATGGTCCGATTGTTGTAAGGGTGATGTTCCTCGGTGGTCGGGAAGGTATCGGCCAGCCCCAGGACCGAGGCGGAGGACGCAGCCACGACTTTCGAAACCCCAGCCTGCACGGCCGCTTCGAGAACGTCGAACGTTCCGCCTGCCAGAACATCAAAGGCAAGCCGTGGCTCCTCGGCGCATTGCGTGATGCGAATGGCGGCCTGGTGGAAGACGACATCGATGCCCTGGCTGACGTCCTTGAGAAGCGCACGGTCCCTGATATCGCCCTCGACAATCGTCACCGGAGCCCGATCGATGGCGTCAACAAGGTTGTCACGCCTGCCTCGGACGAAATTGTCCAGGACCACGATTTCCCTGGGGTCCTCGCGGGCGACGAGATCGGCAATATGCGAGCCGATGAGACCGGCGCCACCGGTGATCAAGATCCGCTTGTTCTTCATACTCTAACACTCCGAATTTGGTCCGCTTGAATCCTGATCCGTTCGCCAGCGGAGGAATTTTGCAGGAATGCCCGCAACAACTGAGAAGGGAGCGACGTCGTCAACGACCACGGCGCCAGCGCCGACAATTGCGCCTTTGCCGACGGTCACGCCGGGGAGAATGGTGGCATTGGTGCCGATGTCTGCCCATGCGCCGATGCGGACCGGCTTGATTTCCAGATCGGTGCGGATGATGGGCATGTCGACCGGCATCGCAGTATGGCTTGAACCGAGGACCTTCGCGCCCGGACCCCATCCAACATGATCCTCAAGGACGAGATCACGTGCATCAAAATAGGCCTGCGGGCCGATCCAGACGTTGTTTCCGATCCGACAAGTGCCGTCGAATCTGCCCTGAATGTAGGCTTGAGCGCCGATAAACACCCCGTTGCCGATTTCGAAGGTCTCCGGGTGCTTGAAACCGGCTCCGCTACCGACTTGCAAGCCGTCGCCACAGGCGCGCGCCAGGCTTCTCCAGATTGTCTTGCGCATGAAACTGTCGACGAAACCGTCGCCCGTCGCGAAGCGCGCGTAGAGTTCGACAAGGCCCGCGGTCCCATAGGATCGGGTCAGTTCCTCGGCCAGATGAACGACATAATCAGGATCCACGGAGCTTTGCTGACGCCCATGCACGGCCAGGACAAGACGCACGCCGGTGACGGGGTCAGCTGACATAGGCTTCCTGCTCCACAGCAGCTGCAATCTGATCGACTTGCGTCAATGTCAGCTCCGGATAGATCGGCAGCGAGAGCACCTCACGTGCTGCGGCCTCCGAGATCGGGAAATCTCCGGCACGATAGCCGAGATCAGCATGCGCCTTTTGAAGGTGGATCGGGATCGGATAATGGAGGCCGGTATGAATGCCCGCCGACCGCAACGAGTGCTGGAGATGCTCACGGTCGCGCGAGCGCACGGCGTAGACATGGTAGACATGGCGCCGATCCATCATCGCAACGGGGGCTCTGACCGAGCGCGAGCTGGCCAAAAGGCCGGAGTAGCGGTTGGCACGAGCCCGGCGTGCTTCGGTCCAGGCCTCGAGGTGCCGAAGTTTGACGCGCAGGATCGCGCCCTGGATTTCATCCATGCGATAGTTGTAGCCCTTCAGGGCATGGTGATAGCGCTGCTCCTGGCCCCAGTCCCGCAGCATCCTGATCGTCTTGGCGTGTTCGTCGTCGTTGGTGACGACGATGCCGCCCTCGCCACAGGCCCCGAGGTTCTTGCCGGGGTAGAAGCTGAAACAGCCAGACACGCCGATACTTCCCGCACGGCGTTGCTTGTATTCTGCACCATGGGCTTGGCAGGCGTCTTCGATGACAGGAATTCCGTGCCTGTCAGCAATCGCCTTGATGGCGTCCATGTCGGCCATCTGCCCATAGAGATGGACAGGCATTATGGCCTTGGTCCGAGGCGTTATTGCTGCTTCAAGCTTGGCCGGATCCATTGTGAGCGTTACCGGTTCGACATCAACGAAGACCGGGCGGGCGCCGGTATAGCAGACCGCGGATGCGGTCGCGACGAAGCTGAAGGAAACGGTAATGACCTCGTCGCCCGGGCCAACGCCCGCGGCGAGCAACGCAAGATGCAAAGCGCTTGTGCCGGTGTTGACGGCGATCGCATGCCTGGCATCGCAATAGGCCGCAAACTCCTCTTCGAAGCGAGCAACTTCTTCACCAAGCACATAGTGGCCCGACGCCAGCACGCGCAGGACTGCGGGTTCAACCTCGCTTCTGATGGCGGCGTACTGAGCCTTGAGATCGAGAAGGGGGATCATGCAATCAGCCTCGCAGGCTCGAGTTCGATGACACGTCCGCGCTGGGCAAGCGACTGGGTGGCAGCCTCGAGAATGCGCACCACGCGAAGTCCCGCATGACCGTCGGCGATCGGCTGGCCGTTTGTCATGACACAATCGACAAACTGCTTGAGCTCACGTCCAAGCGCTTCCGTCATATCAAGTTGTGGGGCGTACATATCTCCGGTGCGATAGCCGACGCGCATGTCGTGGACCTTCTTGCCATCGGCCTGCGGATTGCCGTTGAGTGTGATGCCCTTGTCATAGACCTTGATCTTCTCGCTCGGCTCCAGATCGTCATAGACGATCATCTTGCTGCTACCGCCGATCAGCGTGCGGCGCACTTTGACCGGCGCCAGCCAGTTGACGTGGATGTGGGCGATCAGCTTGCTTTCGAAGAAGAGCGTCAGATAGGCGATGTTTTCGGGCTCACCGGCAACATGGCCCATGCCCGTTGCCGAGACCGCCACCGGCTTTTCCGGCAGCACGTAATCCATGATTGACAGGTCATGGACTGCGAGATCCCAGACGACGCTGACATCATGCTGGAAGAGGCCGAGATTCACGCGCACGGAATCGTAGTAATAGATGTCTCCGAGACCATTCTCGATGATTTCCCGCATCTTGCGCACCGCACCTGTATGAATGAAGGTGTGGTCAACCGCGAGAATGAGCCGACGCCGCGCGGCCTCTTCCACCATCCGGCGAGCTTCTTCGGACGTTGACGCCATCGGCTTTTCGACAAACACATGCTTGCCGGCCATCAGCGCTTTCATGGCCAGCATGTAGTGAGCCGACACGGGCGTCGCGATCGCAACGGCGTCAACCCGGGGATCACGCAAGACCTCGTCGAAGTCGTCTGTAATCTGGACCGTCGGGTAGCGCAGCTGGACGCCGGCGAGGCGATCCTTCTTGAGATCGCATACCCAAAGAAGCTTTGCACCCGGCGTTTCTGCAAGATTCCGGACCAGGTTCGGCCCCCAATACCCGTAACCGACAACGGCAACCCCGATCATCTTGCTCTCCCGGATGAAATGACTTCGACTGGCGCATCCTTTGCGCGGCCGATAATCTTTGCCGGCACGCCGGCAACAATTGCGTATGCAGGCACGTCCTTGGTAACCACCGCGCCCGCGCCAATCTGAGCGCCTTCACCAATCGTTATGCCGGCGACGATGGTCGCATTGCTGCCAATCGATGCGTAGCGCTTGACCAACGTTGGTACGACCAACCAGTCCGCGTCGGACTGGAGGGAACCATCAACGTTGACTGCCCGTGGATGCAGATCGTTGGTGAACATCACCCCGTGGCCGACGAACACTCCATCTTCGATTGTCACACCCTCACATATGAAGGAATGGCTCGAGATTTTGCAGCTCTCTGCAATCGAGGCGTTCTTCTGTATTTCGACAAACGTGCCAATGCGCGTCCCGGCGCCAATGGAGCAACCATAAAGATTTACCAAATCAGGATGATGGATAACGACGCCGTTCCCTAAGGTGACGCTTGGTGCGATCATGTCGTTAAGGCCTCTCTAAATGAACGCGGTAACATGAGAGGATCAGTGAGCAGGGGATGATCTTCGCCGCCGCGTCACTATTTACCCCGAGCACCAGAAGACAATTTTGCAACCATCCAGTAAAGCGAGCAAAAATCGGTATTTAATCTACCCAAAAGTCGTAGCGTCAGCGTATTATTTATCGCGTTTCCAATGTATTACAACTACATCTACAAAATTGCAGAATTTCTGATATTGATATTCCATTGATGATTATAGAATATCCACGCCTGCGATTGGAAAATTCTCTTGAAATTGCCTTAAATGGAGGGGTGTATTGCGTATTCTTGTATATCCTCACGACTTGGCGCTTGGTGGCAGTCAAATAAACGCGATTGATCTCGCTGCTGGCGTTGCGGATAGAGGGCACGAGGTTATCATTTACGGCATTCCCGGGCCCCTTGCTGACTACATCGAGGAAAAGGGGCTTCGCTTTTTGCCTGCTCACGACCTCAAGTATCGGCCTGCGCCGTCGCGAATCGCGCAAATCGCAGCGATAGCTCGCCGAGAACGACTTGATCTCATCCATGCGTACGAATGGCCGCCATGCCTCGACTCGTATTTTGGCGCCGGTCTGGCTCTCCGCGTTCCGCTACTTTGCACTGTATTGAGCATGCAGGTCATGCCACAAGTGCCCGCATCGGTCCCGTTAATTATGGGAACGGCAGACCTCGGTGCGGAAGCACGCAAGCGTCATCGGGCAGATGTCTGGGTGCTTGAACCGCCGATCGACGTCGAACGTGATAACCCGCAAATCAGCGGAAGAGAGTTTCGGTCCGCACACAGCGTGGAGGACGAAGAATTCTTGATTGTCAGCGTCTCGCGTCTGGCGCTCGATCTTAAGCTGGATGCACTTGTCAGAGGCATTGACGCGGTGGATCTGCTTGCAAGCAGACATCGCGTGAAACTCATTCTGGTGGGGGATGGACCAGCCCGAGATGCGCTGCAATGTCGTGCGGATGACGTTAACAGACGCCACGGAAGAAAAGTAGTGGCACTCGTCGGCGCCGATCCCGATCCACGCCGCGCCTATGCGGCAGCCGATCTGGTCGTGGCCATGGGAAGCTCGGCACTTCGAGCGTTGGCCATAGGGCGCCCGATCATCGTTCAAGGCGAAGACGCATTCTCCGAGCCATTCGACGAAAACAGTTGTGAGCTCTTCTTGAGGCAAGGCTTCTACGGACTGGCAGACGGCGCACCTGGCCCCAATCGACTGTTGGGACAAATCGAACCACTTATTGACGATCCGGCACGGCGCCTTGAACTCGGCCAGTTTGGTAGAGCGTTCGTGAGCAGGCGCTTCGCATTGCAGCGAGCTGTCGACCTTCAACTGGACGTGTATAAGTCCGTGCTCGAAGCCTCCCCCGCCGCTCGGATTAGCGAAGCAGTCCGCGCCGCTGGTTTGGCAGCGTCGATGGAAATTGCCAACCACAACCCCCTTCAAAAGCGCCGAAATCGAAATCTTCAACAGATCATGCTATCAGCAGCGCGATCTGGTGAATGGCCCCCTCCATTTGATGCTTGGTCCGCCCATAGACGTTCCACGGCCTGAGCACAGTGGATTTGTGCGCCCCTCGGGCGCGCACCGCAGCTGCCTTGATGCGGCACCAAGGCCGACATTGTTACACAAACAGAACCGCGCCCGTTCGACTGGAGGGCAGATTCAGACAAAATCATTATTGCCATCAAACGGGGAGACGACGTGTTGGACTTAATCCAGGTCATCAGGACGCATACCACCTATTGGGCAAATTACATTGCAAGCCAAGGAAGACTAACATGGCCGCGAATGCCGCACTGCGCACAGGAGCCTTTATGCCCAATTTTGTCTCGGTGATCCTTCCAACCTATAACAGAAGTCACAGTTTAGTCGCTGCGATGAACAGCGTCCTTATCCAATCACATAAGGACCTTGAACTGATTGTCGTTGACGATGCCTCATCCGAAGATATCGAAAGCGTGGTGCTGGGGGTAGGCGATCCTCGGGTCAAGTATGTAAGGCGAACACAAAATGGCGGCGCGGGTGCTGCGCGGAATACGGGCCTTACCCATGCCACAGGCGATTACATAGCTTTTCAAGACAGCGACGATATTTGGCTTCCCAACAAACTCGAGCGGCAGTTTCAACTTCTTGCGTCGCTACCCGAGCACGTCCGAGTCGTGACTGGAGCAAAAATTGTTTACTACGGGCCTACACGCATGTTGCAAGCGCCGCCGCCAGCGGGGCGGCTACGCATAGGCGAGGATCAGCTAGTCCGACTTCTGACGGAAAACCGGATCAGTGTTCAAAACGCTTTATTCCAAAGGGGTTGCTTTCCCGGAACGAATTGGTTCGATGAGTGCGCAAGTGCCAATGAAGATTGGGAATTCGCGATCCGGCTGGCTCAGCACACGACTATATACGAGGATATTGAACCGGTCGTCCTTGGCTTCATCTCAGCCGATAGCATATCCATGAATGTTCGCAGAGAATTAATCGGGTATCTACGTATACTTAGAAAAAACAGATCACTACTTAGAACATTGAAGATTCAACGATCATTGTTGATGATCAGTGCGAGTCGATACTTTTTAAAGCTTGGCAAAAGATCCACCGCAAGGAAGTTTCTGGTAGCAAGCTTTTTAGATAATCCGCCGAATGTCAGGCTCCTCATCTGGCCCGTGATCAAGAGGGCGATGGATCTAGGTTCTTGGCGGCCAAACCGGGGCGAGCGTAACGATTTGGCCGACCCTCGCGACGGAGAGGACAATCAAGACATTTGCAGTGTTCGTAGCATCGGTGTTCGCCACGAGCGCGCCAGCGCGCCCGCGCGGGGTTAACCACGACCCTCAATTTACGCCCAGGGCAAGGCGCGGGCTATGGCAGTTTCGCAAATATCGACAAGCGATTCAATTCGACGTTTCCGCATGTGAAGCCAGCGGGGCTCGGTGCACTGTCAAGTTTTTTGACAGGGGTGGGTTCGTCAGCGGCAAATACATCAATCGCACGGAACCGGGCGGACCCTCATGGCCTTCCACCGTCATGACAACCAACGGCGCGACGCGGACCCATTTTCAGCCGCAAATCACCGACAGGCCCGCGTTCACCACACACGGAGCTAGCGATGACAACAAAGATCCACGGCGTCATAACAGCATAATCATCGCCGCGCACGACGATACAGACTAGGTCATCATCACTAACCTAAAAGCTACACAGGTGGACGTCTCCTTCCACGATCTGAAAGAGTTCACCGATCTGTGTCGAGGTCAAGAAGTCCTCAAACGCCTTCATCGACGTGAACTGTGGTTAGCAGAGTCGCCCCGCCCATCAACGACGCCTTGAGCGCTTCGCCCTCGGCTTCCCAGTTGGCATCCTCGACGGACGGCAAGACGCACTCAGTGACCCGGAGCGCCTCTCAGATGACAAATCCCGCCCCGATCTCCGGCCCCTCCGACGGGTAGAATCTTGGTTCTCGGACGAAGCTTCCTAAACGAGACCAACACGGGCGTCCCGGTCGATCTCAAGTCTAACCTCACGATGAGCGCCGATCCGTCACGTTTCACGACGAAAACCTGCGGACGGCGCAAATGACCGTTAGAGTTTGGCGTACCGAAACAGCCGGCAGATCATTTTCGATGGAGGCTAGCTGAAGCGCTTCTCACATCGCTGCAGGAAAAGCGACCATTCAGCGCACAAAACGTCGGTAACATTCCTGGATAAGGCAATTGGGGGCAATTTCTCATTTCACCCGAATATCCGTCCTCAACAGTAGTATGTGACGCGTTCCGGCTCCCACTCCAAACCGACACGCCAAGCACGTCATTGAGGCCGCGACTCGCCCAAGACGGGTCTCTCCGATATTCCGCACGCCCCTTACAGCGTGCCGCGCCCACTACCGTGTGCCCGTCGATTTCTTCCGTGCTCGTGCCGCCTTCCTCAAATTTCAGGAGGGCCGCATCGGCATCTTCGCTTTCGTGACGTGTACTGACATCACACTTGTTACGGCTCACTCGATTTCTCAACCGTTTAAGGCGGCCCTTGTCACGAGGCTAGGCTACGGCCCGACCGTCACCCTGCCAAGCCGCTCGTCTGCTCCCAGACCTATCGACAATTTAGATCCTCCCTCGACTGGTGTTGCGTGCCGTTAGGCACATTGACAAAAGCAGGCTAGCGTGGCTGCACCATGTCCCCCCCCGAGTTGTCTCAGCGCACCGAAGACTCCGATATCGACGAGCTTGCCTAAAGCGGTAGCGGCCCGATTGGATCGCCAAACCCGGCAAAAACCGGGCAGTCACCGCAGCGAACTTTAACGTGCAAGGAAACGAGCGTTTACGTTCGACATAACAGCCTAATCGATTTCCTCCGTTTGGATGAAGCCATGGTCAATCGCACGAAACGACGACATATGCGAGACTAGTTGGCGTGCAGGCAGGCAAGGTGGATCGGTGGCCGGCAGCGTTGACGAAACCACAAATGCAAGAGGTGGGCTGGTGTCGAGTTATCTCAAGAAGGAGGGGTCTATCAATAGACTTTCTTCAGTCGGAGCCGTCGACAGTTCGCGAGCACCGATGCAAGCCCTCAACGGGCTCCCTGGGAATCGGTGTGAACCGTACGTTGGCTTGCCGCGCAGAAAAACGCCGCTGCTTGTTAGTTTGTTTCTGGTCAGTTTAGTTTTACCCTGGATTATCTCCGTGGGTCCGATCAACCTATTCGTGTACCGGATAGTCCTCCTTATCATAGTGATACCGTGTTTTGTCGGTTGGCTGCGCGGCCGCGCAGGACCGATAAGAGCTGAAGACGGATGTATACTGATGTATTGTCTTTGGGGCATCGCTGGCCTCGTTAATGCCCATGGTCTCGGGGGCTCTCTTGAGCCCGCCGGAATTTTTTTTGTCGAGACGATGGGCGCCTATTTGCTTGCGCGCTGTTACATTCGTGATGCGGGAAGCTTCGGCGCGATGACGCAACTGGTCGTGACTCTTGTGATATTGCTCCTGCCATTCGCGATATACGAGTGGAAAACGGGCAGCAAGCCGCTCCTTTCGGTGTTCGGCGAAATCTTTCCAACCGTCGAAAGCGCACCAATGGAGCCACGCCTTGGCTTCTGGCGAGCGCAAGGGCCATTCTCGCACTCCATACTGTTCGGAGCTATATGCAGCAGCACTTTAACCTTGGCCTTTTTGGTTGCCGGTAAGACGCCACTAAGTCGCTTCCTATTGGCTGGCACAGTTTTCTTTACAGCAGCCACGTCCATGTCCTCAGCACCTATGGCCAACTTAGCTCTTCAGATTTTCCTATTATCTTGGAACGGAGTCTTTAAGGCTTATGCGGTCCGTTGGAAGTTTTTGATAGGCATAAGCCTACTCAGTTTCCTTTGCCTTCAGTTTGGTTCCAACCAGGGAGCGATCAGATTCTACATCTCTCACTTTACGTTCGACAAGGAGACCGCATGGTTTCGTATCCTAATTTGGGACTTTGGCTCCGCTTCCGTGCTCAATCACCCGCTATTTGGCATAGGACTTGGCAATTGGGTACGACCCGCATGGATGCCGGATAGCGTTGACAATTTCTGGCTCCTCACCGCTATGCGGTACGGCCTTCCAGCACTCGGATTTCTGGTGGCAGCTTGCACACTCTTAGTTGCCCGCGTCGCTCGAAAAAGCACTGACGAGAGGTTAGAACGCTACCGCACCGGTTATCTCATATGCTTAATCACGTACTTCATCGTTGGAACGACGGTTCACTTCTGGGCCGCTTCATACGTCTGGTTTTGTTTCTTGCTCGGCAGTGGCGCTTGGTTTCCGGATCTCATGAGGAGCAAACCGCATGCAATAGGGCGGTCAGTGCAAACGCCAGCCTCCAGACGGTCAGCGAGGTTATATTGTCTCAGCAATGAGCCCTCAATCGAAATGCGTAACTTACATTCAGCCACAGAAAAAAGGAACCGCTCACAGAAAGGGAAAATAATGACTTAGCGCTAAAATGGACGCCGAACGTATGTCCTTCGAGAACAATACGTTTGATTTCGTCTGTTCGCGCTCAGTTTTGAATCGCGCCGGGTTTGCCGGAGGCTCCAACTTCTGAGAAAGTGGAGCCGACATGAGCAAGACAACAAGCAAATTTTCACCGGAAATCCGCGCCCGAGCAGTGCGGATGGTTTTGGATCACCAAGGCGAATATTCCTCGCAAAGGGCAGCGGTCTCCTCGACTGCCGCCGAGATCGGCACAGCGCAGACGCTTTATGAATGGTGAAGAAGGCTGAAGTGGACGATGGTTCCCGGCCCGGACTCCCAACCGACGTGGTCGAGAAGATGAAGGCTCTGGAGCGGGAGAACCGCGAGCTTCAGCAGGCCAATGAGATACTGCGCAGAGCGTCTGCTTATTTCGCGATGGCGGAGCTCGACCGCCCATTGAAACGATGATCTCCGCTGATCTGCAGACTGCTGCCGCTTGCGCCATCAACCTACTACGAGAACGTTGCCAAACACCTGGACGTGGACCGGTTGTCGCTCCGCGCCCGCAGCGATATTGCCTTGAAGATCGAGATACGCCGTGTGTTCGAGGCGAACTTCCGCGTCTACGGCGTGCGCAAGGTCTGGCGGCAATTGAAGCGGGAAGG
Source organism: Rhizobium sp. RHZ02 (assembly GCF_014851575.1). Taxonomy (NCBI): domain Bacteria; kingdom Pseudomonadati; phylum Pseudomonadota; class Alphaproteobacteria; order Hyphomicrobiales; family Rhizobiaceae; genus Rhizobium; species Rhizobium sp. RHZ02. The sequence continues at coordinate 50,119 of NZ_JACUZX010000012.1, read as the reverse complement.
CTTCGATATAGCTCGCTGCACCGTCGCCCGGCTCATGCGATCGATGGGACTTCAGGGTATCATGCGGCGCAGCCGGTCAGCACTGACGGTCCCGGACAAGACGGCTCCCAGCCCGCCCGATCGAGTGAACCGCCAGTTCAAGGCTCCTGCGCCGAACAGGCTCCGGGTTTCCGATTTCACCTATGTGGCCACTTGGCAGGGCTTCGTCTACGTGACCTTCGTCATCGACGCCTTCGCGCGCCGGATTGTCGGCTGGGGGTCAGCGGAATAGTTTTTCTTTTGCCAGACCGAAGTAATTTCAATCGTCTTTACTAAGTCTCACGCCTCATTTGAGAAATGCCTTGCCACGATACTATATTGACTCAAGGCAAGTTTTCCTTCTTTAATAAAAAAACTAAAAGTGAACGAATATATTATACAATGGCGGAACCTATGCTTGAGAAACTTAGGCCATTAGGCAAGCGTGCCCTGATTAATATTCCTGGCGTCTACGGGTTAGGAAAATCTGCGTATCAGGCGTTGAAGTCTAACTCAGAGCGTTTGCAAATGGGGCGGAAGCACCCAGCAGCGGCATTCGTAAACTATTCTTCGGCAAAATTGGCTAATCTTCGAAGCCGAGGCTACTCGTCGCAGTTTGGGCAGGATTACTATCTTTGGAACCACGTCCTTGCCCGCAGACCTTCCGGCTTTTATGTCGAGATTGGTGCAAACCACCCAGCGCTGAACAGCAATAGTAAGTTCTTGGAAAGCCGAGGCTGGAAAGGGGTGTCCTTTGAGCCACTTGGGACTTTCCAGCAGGAATGGAGCTGTACCCGCTCCAATCCACTATTGCAGGTTGCGATATCAAGTTCTGCCGGCGAAGAGGACTTCGTCGAAATCCTCGCGAAGGAGGGCTGGGAACATCAGTTATCGGCGTTTGCTTCCTATGTCCGGCAGGAAGACGTTGATATGTACGGGAGCAAGAAGTACAAGGTGCCGACAGCCCCACTCACGAAGCATCTGACACCCGAAACTCATATCGATATTTTGATGATCGACGTAGAAGGCGCGGAGCGATCGGTTCTGGCTGGGATCGACTTTTCCTTAATCCGTCCAGACCACCTTCTGGTCGAGAATAACGCCATTGTTGGGGGTGACCCGCAATTGCGGTCTCTGATCGTCAATTTAGGCTATAATTTCGTTGCGCGGCTAGGACTGTCTGACGACTTGTATCGACGGAGCAACTGATTCAACGTAAGCCTTCGGTGAGGGCCGCAGATTATATGACACTTGAGAGGATCGCCACAACGAGTGATGATCAACTTATCAACTTGCCAGCTGCAAGTTGACCCGTTCTCGGCTCTGCCCGGAAGCTCGACGATCAACAGAGCTACACGACTCCCTTGGACATCATCTTGATCATTCGCACAGCCCTGCGAAGTCGCCTCCCAGCGGGTAGGTAACCGTCTAGAATCTGTTCAATCATCGCATCCGTCATGTTGCGTCGTATCGATGTGCGAGCCTGCAGAAATCGGCCGAGCGTGGTATCGCCGCCGTCACTCGAATAAGCAGTTTCGTAACCGCACGCGCGCAGCTTTGCCAGTGTTGCACGGTTATAGCGACCAAACGGGATTGAAGCCGAGTGCAAACGATGGCCGCAGATCTCCTCAAGCAGACGTTTCGACTGCCCCAGTTCCCGTGTCAACTCGAAATCCGGCAGACTGGACCAATCACGATGGTCGATTCCATGACTTCCTATACGCATGCCCATCTTCAGAAGGCATCTGACGTCGTTTCGGTCGAGTGAACCTGTCTTATCGAACCGGCCCGTCAGCACGAAAAATTCCGCGCCCAGATCCCGCCGGCACAGTTCGGGCGCTGCAAGACGAAGATCGGACAGATTGCCGTCATCAAACGTAATCAGGAACTTATCTCGATCGACGTGGTGACTGACGCGATCCAGGATATCGCAGAACCTGTCAAGACTGATCCAGTAATCCGCTTCTCCGTGATCGAGAACTCGCTCCGGTTCACCAATCCCGTGGAATGTCAAGATCCGGCGTTTCATGGACCCCTCCAAGTTAGGCTGGCGCCGTCGCACGGAAATGCGATAACGCCCCGGATGGCCGCAATGCGCCACCGAGGCCGGCGCGATGAGTTGATCCGCGCCAGCATCGTAGCATCTGCCCAAAGGCTATGCCCGAAGCAAAGACGGCGCCTTTCAAGCGTCCATGATGTCGGCGATAGTAACGAATTCGGTTGGCAATCATCAGGGCGAACAAGCGCGGGCAGCTGCCGCTACCACCACAGGCATGCATGACCTTGGCCCGCGGTTCGAAGACAATCGAAAGACCAGCCTCTCGCACCCGTCGTTGATAGTCGACTTCCTCGCTATAGAGAAAGAAGGATTCGTCCCATTCACCAACGAGCTTGCGTGCTTGCGCGGATATGAGAAGCGCCGATCCGGTCGCCCATTCGGCTTCTCCGCACCTATCGTAGAGCGTTGATAAATCAACGACTTCTCCCCAGCCGACCCTTGCTGCCAAAGTTCCGCCCAGAACCGCCTCCGCCCAGGCGGACAGAACCGAAGGTTCGCGACGCAGTGTAGGGTCGACGCTGCCATCCTCCTTGTAATTGATGGGAACGACCACGCCCACGCCCGGGCTCGCCAGATGCTCGAAGAGTGGTTTTGCCGCGTCTGGATACAGTCGAAGATCTGGATTGAGAATGAGCAGGCTGACGTCCTGGCGAACGGTTGCAGCCGCTGCATTGATCGCCGCGGCATAGCCGGCATTCCATCCCATGCGGATCACGCGCGCTCCAATGGGATGGGCTGCAGCAAGGTCCGCGGAGCCATCCCGCGAATTATTGTCGGCGACAATGATCTGGAAGCGCTCGATGCCACGAAGCCCATCCGTCAGCGAGTCAAGCAAAGCTGGCAACGCTTCGGCACTGTTGTAAGTGACGATGACGACGGCAAGCCCGTCCCTATCTAAGGATGTTTCAACAGTATCCATAGTTACCCCGCCGGTCTCCCGCCCCTCAGGTGATAATATCAATGCGTTCGATGGCGGTCGATGAACGCAGCGAGCGAACCGACTGTTTCGAAAATCTCGCCGGTGAAATCCTCGTCATCGATCTGGAATCCGAATCTAGCCTCCAGGGCTGCCGCTAAGCTTAGAACCGCGAACGAATCGAGCTCAGGGATATTGCCGAACAATGGCGTGGAGGCTTCCGCGATGCGTGCCCGATCTGCGATTCCAAGGGTATCTGCGATCACATCCTTGACCGATTCGAATGTTGACGAATTCATGACGCCTCACCGTTTGCTAGAAGTAGAGTGGGTTTTAAGCTGTTTAAACAAGGATCTCCGGCGGCAGCGGATGACCTAGAAATGCTGTCGGGCTCGCCGTCAAGCCATAGGCGCCAGCCTGGAAAATGACGACCAGATCGCCGACTTCTGCCGAAGGCAAACATACATTGTCCCCGAGCAGGTCGAGCGGCGTGCAAAGGCAGCCGACCACTGACACCGTCTCACAGTCCTGCCCGCCCATTCTGTTGCCGATCACCAGCGGATAATTTCGCCGGATGACCTGACCAAAGTTCCCGGAGGCCGCCAACTGATGGTGAAGTCCGCCATCGACGACCAGATAGGTCCGGCCGCGCGACACCTTTCGGTCGATGACGCGCGTGACATAGATTCCGGCCTCGCCAACGAGGTACCGTCCGAGCTCTATCACCACGCGGGCGTCCGGAAGAACCGGGCGAATTGCGCCTTCAACAAGGTCGTTCAGCCTCTGTCCGATTGGCAGGAGGTCAAGTGGCTGATCCTTCTCGAAATAAGGAATTCCAAAGCCTCCCCCGAGATTGAGGTAGCGCACATGAAAGCCACACGCATCGGCAAGCGAGAGCAACAGTCCGACATTGTGAGACAGGGCATCGCAAAGAATATCGGCGTGTAGGTTCTGAGACCCTGCGAAGACGTGGAAACCGACAAAGTCGAGGTCGGTGCCTGCAAAATGGCGAAGCAGGGCCGGCACTTGCTCTGCATCAATACCGAACTGTTGAGGGCCACCGCCCATCTTCATGCCAGAGCCCTTGACCTGGTAATCCGGGTTAACCCGCAAGGCGACTCGCGGCCGAATCCCGAGGCGGTTTCCCACCTCCAGGATACGCGTTGCCTCGCCGGCAGATTCCATTTCGATGGTCACACCGGCGGCCACGGCCTGGGAAAGCTCCTGCGATGTTTTGCCGGGACCGGCAAAACTGATCCTGGCTGGCGGCACGACTGTATCCAGCGCCGTTTTCATTTCGTACGCCGAGGCTACGTCGAAGGAGTCAACAAGCCCGGCCATGTGCTGAACCAGCGCAGGCATCGGGTTGGCTTTGACCGCGTAACTGAGCTTTACATCCCTCGGCAAGACAGAGCGAAGGTAGGAAACGCGCGCGTTGATCAGGCGACGGTCATATGCGAAAAACGGTGTTGTCCCGACACGCTCGGCCAAACGGTCAAGGCGCATGCCGCCAACCGCCAGGATGTCCTCGGCAACATCGAACATGCCAATGGAGGGATGTAAGCTCATCGACCCAATTGCTCCCTCAAGAGTGCACGGTCAAACTTGCCGTTAGGATTGGTTGGTATTGAAGCCATTTCGACGACTTTCGAAGGCACCATGTATTGCGGCAGCTGACGTCTGAACGCCGTCAGCAAGGCACTAACGTCCAGCGTTTCGGCAACCGGACTGGCAACGAGAACGATGCGCTGCCCGAGGGCCTGATCGTCGATGCCCATGGCAACCGCGTCGCGCGCCAGGCCAGTAGCATAGGCGACCTCCTCGATCTCGGTCGGGCTGACGCGGTAACCCGAGGTCTTGATCATTTCATCGCGCCGGCCAACGAAATACAGGAACCCCTCTTGATCACGGATAACCGTATCTCCGGAGAACACGGCCAATTCCGGCTGCCGCCAGCCGGCGCCTGTGCCGGGCAAGGGGCGAAACCGCTCGCTCGTGCGTGCGGGATCGTTCCAGTATCCCAAGGCCACCAAAGGGCCTCGGTGAACCAGCTCACCAGGTTCGTTGGGGCCGCAAAGGGTTCCATCGGGTCGCACGACAAGGATCTCGGCATTCGGGATGGCCTTGCCGATGGAATCCGGTCGACGATCGATTTCTAAGGGGTCGAGATAGGTTGATCTGAACGCCTCCGTCAATCCATACATCAGATAGGGAAGAGCATTCGGAAAGGAGGCACGAAGTCGGTCCAGCGTAGCCTTCGGCATCCTGCCGCCCGTGTTTGCGAAGTAGCGCAATCGCGCGGCGACCTCCGCAGGCCAGTGAAGCTCGCAGACCTGTATCCAAAACGGTGGAACACCCGTGATGCCCGTTACATTATGCTTTTCGCACAGGCGCACAACGTCGCCGGGCAGCAAGTAGTTCATGAGCACGACGTGAGCCCCAGAATTGAAGGCTGTCGTCAACTGGCTAAGCCCGGCGTCAAAACTCAATGGCAGGACCGACAGGATCGTATCGTGAGGTCCGTTGCCAAGGTAGTGACTTACACTCTCGGCACCAACAATCATATTTCGGTGACTGAGAACGACGCCCTTTGGCTTCCCGGTACTTCCTGAGGTGTACAAAATAGCCGCAATATCGCAGTCGACACCTGCCGAAGCTGGTCCTCCAGTCTCTTCGCCGGGGCAAACCCGGTCGGCCCAGGAATGCGTGTGCCAGGCCTCGCCTGCATTCGCATCGCCGCCAGTGGGCCCGTCTACAAGGACGACATGCTCAAGCGCGCTCCCTGCGGTGACGAACTCTCGCAGTTGCTCCAGGCGGTCAGGGGATGTGACCAGCACCCGTACATCGCAGTCGGCGAGAATATGGGCGACCTGCTGAGGCCTCAGCAAGGGATTGATCGGCACTGTTGTGCACTGCGCAGCAGCCGTCCCGAATATTGTCACAACCGTTTCGACGCGTTTGTCGAGAAGCACCGCCACCCGGTCCCCACGTCCAGTCTCAAGGGCACTGAGGGTCGCCGCAAAACCCGCCACGTATTCCCACAATTGCCTATAGCTGAGGGTCGAGCTCTTAAAGGTAAGCGCGGGCGCGGAGCCGTGGCGAGCCGCACCGTTGCGAAGCAAATCGGATAGATTGACTTTTACAGGTGACAGCATGTCGGCCCTCAAACTCCTTACTACCAAGGGACGCAGGTAAGTTCGCTGTAGAGGTAATCGACCTCGCTCGGCGATACCCGACTGCTCAGGATCATCTTCGGACGCGGCGATTTGAGCGGAACCGACAGCATCGGCGGAGCGCTGACAAAACGGTTCTCGACAATCGTGACCGCCAGGCCAAAACGTGTCAGCAGATAGCTGCGAACATGCCAGGCGACTTCGGAAAATAGCTTTACATCCCCCACGTGCAAGATCGAAGCGAAGAGGCGCAAGCCCTTGCGCGTATCCTTGCGGAACATCACGTAGCAGCATCGATCGCCCTTGATGACGGCGAGATGATGTGCTGCAGGCGCGCGTTTATGGTCCCTGTATATTTGAAGATCGCGAACATCGAGATAGGTTTCGATTGACGCGTGATGGTCGATGATGCGTACGCCACTCCCCCACCTCGGCCAAGGCAGATTAGCCGCGAGTGTAGCCGTCGTATCGAGCTGCTGGAATTTCAGCCGGCGATTCAGCGGAACGACGTTGCCACTGGGAGAGAGATCGGTGAACGTGTAGCCGGGTTGGTCGAGCAACGCCTTCAGCAACCTCAATCCATGCGATCGATACGCATCCTGCACACACCAGGCAGCCAGGTTGCAAAAATTCTCGCTCTGTCCGGCCACACTCCGTTGCGAGTAGAATGCGACATACGCGCCAACGATGCTCTGGCCGCGAACCAGCATAAAACCATGATTTGGAGACGCACTCGGCCAAGTCGGTCGAATGGCCTCGGCCCAAACTCCGGCGGTAAGCCGACCATTCAGTTCGTTGTGAAGGAAACTTGCGACGTCATCCACATCGGCAGTGGTGATGGGAACCACTGCGACAGTCCTGTCGCTATTTTGAAAGGCAACCGTCACTTTCGACAAATTCCCTATATCCCCACAGAGAAAAAGCAAATCGAGACCAACTTTTACAAGTATAGCCGCACGTATTAATAGATATCCTTATGGCTGACGATCAGCCGACCAAAGTTCAACCGCTTATCCTGTTTGGTATCTAGAGAATTTCTGCCAACCGCCCCTAGTATTCGGCCACACCCTGTCTCGAGACACCACGGGAGGCCGCCATTTCTAAGAATCATCACATTCTGATCTTGGTCGAGAACTTACCAGTCCCCTTCGACCGACGAGTATGGCAGGAAGCACAAGCGTTGACGGAAGCGGGCTACGAGGTGTCCGTGATATGCCCGCAGGGTAAGGGCTATGACAAAAGCTACGAAGTCATCAACGGTGTGCATATATATCGGCATCCGCTTCGCGAGGCCAAATCGGCCGCGGGTTATCTTCGGGAATATGGGACGGCGCTCTTCCATCAGTTACGCCTGTCTTTTCGCGTGCGCCGCCGCCAATCAATCGATGCGATCCAAGCCTGCAATCCTCCAGACCTGATGTTTCTCGTCGCGCTTGTTCACAAGGTCCTCTTTGGCACGCGCTTCGTCTTCGACCATCACGACCTTAGCCCCGAACTTTATGTGACCAAGTTTGGACGGAAGGATCTCTTCTACCGTCTTCTTTGTTTCTTCGAGAGACAGACATTCCGAATGGCGGATGCCAGCATTGCAACCAATGAGACCTTCCGTGATATCGCGATCTCACGCGGTGGCATGGCGCCGGACCGCGTGGTGGTGGTCAAGAGCTATCCGGAAGCTTCCCGTTTTCATCGCACGATTGCAGACCCGTCCTTGGTCGTACCCGGTAAACGCCTCATCGGCTACATCGGCATCATGGGTGAGCAGGACGGGGTAGATTCTCTTGTGCGCGCGCTGGCAGAGATTGTGCACGTGCGCAAGCGCGACGACATTCATGGTCTCATCATTGGTGATGGGCCCGAACTGCCTCGACTGCGAGCGATGGCGGCCGAATTGGGCCTCGGTCATGTTCTTCGCTTCAGCGGCTACCTCAGCGGTCAGCCACTAATGGCGCATTTGTCAGCTCTGGACGTGGGTGTCATCCCCGACCCGCCGAACGAGTTCAACGACAAGCTCTCAATGAACAAGGTTTTCGAATACATGATGCTCGGCTTGCCAATTGTTCAATTCAATCTGCGGCAGGCGATACGCGATGCCGGGAATGCAGCCATCGTCGTGCGGGAGCACTCGCCGCGAGCACTGGCCGACGGTATCCTCGAATTGGTCGACGATCCGGAACGGTGCTCTGAAATGGCATCAGTCGGGCGCGCGGTTGCCGAGCGCGAGTTTCGGTGGACGGCGGAGGCCCGTCGCTATCTCGGCGCCTACCGAACAATGTTTCGCAGGAGCTTGGACGTCAATGATCAGCGTCATTATACCGCATCTTGATCAACCAGAATTGCTGCGGTCGTGCCTGGCGTCGCTGACATCCCAAACTGGCCTGCGGCAGCCGTTTGAACTGATTGTCGTCGACAATGGTTCGAAAGAACTGCCGGTGAATGCTTGCGCCGCCTACCCGGGAACAAGCCTCTTGTCCGAGCCGGTGCCAGGCCCCGGTCCGGCGCGCAACCGCGGCGTATCGCATGCTACTGGCGATATTCTCGCCTTCATCGATGCCGACTGCACTGCCGACAGTCACTGGCTAGCCGAGATCGAACGGCAATTCGAGACGGATAGAAGCCTGAACATTCTTGGCGGCGACGTGCGTATCAGCTACGAAAATTCGGAGCGTCCGACGCTTCTGGAGGCTTACGAGACCGTGTTCGCCTACAGAATGAAGGAATACATAGCAAAGCAAGGCTTCACCGGGACCGGAAATCTGGCCATGCGTGCCAGAGTGTTTGCCGCAGTTGGCCCATTTGGCGGGATCGACATCGCCGAAGATCGTGACTGGGGGCAGCGGGCACTAAGCAAGGGATACCAAACGCGATACTGTCCTGAAATGATCGTCTTCCACCCGGCTCGAAAGACTTTCTCCGAACTCGCACGCAAGTGGCAACGACATACCGCTCACGATTTTGCGCGCATTCGCTCGATGCGGGGCTGGTGGCCACGGTGGATCATGCGCACGGCAGCCATCGCGCTGTCGCCTGCGGCTGAGATGTTCCGGATTGCAGCGTCAGACCGGCTGGATGGATTGAGAGCTCGCATGCTTGCGTTTGTCGGCGTGGTTCTCGTCCGCTGCTACCGGACGGCCATCATGCTGTCGCTTGCCTTCGGTGCGAGTTCAGCGCGAATGAGCGCCCGCTGGAACCCGGCATCAATCTCGGCACTCCCGCGTGACGGTTAGTTAACCGACGCCCTGTCGCACGAGGTCCGATTCGTCCGGACGAGAGCATGTCTGCCTGCAACAGCATCAAGCTCACTTCACTTTGCACTTTGACAGCGCTTGGTGTCACCGCTCATCTGTCGGTGACTGATGAAACCGAGGATCTCATCACGTTTCCGGGGCCGAGCGAGATCACGGCGCCAAACACCGTGATCGATGCGCAATCGAGCACATTTCGTCGAACGTCCCTTGGTGATCAATGCAGCCGAGGTGGCCATCTCACGCTCCAAACCCACCCGAGGTTGGTGTGGTGACAGTCACGGCCTCCCCCGCCTCGATCACCGTCTGGTCGCTAGCCTTGAGTATTTCGCGACGACCGTCCAGTCGGTGGACACTCGTTGACCCGACCCTGCCGTCCTCCCCTCCATTGATGCCCCGGGGCGGGCGGTTGCGGTGGGACGACAGGATGGCGCATTCCATCCGCTCCAGAAATCGAATGGTGCGCTCGGTGCCGTCGCCGGCGCTCCATCTGCCCTTTCCACCCGAACCCTCCCTGATGTGGAAGTCTTCCAGCAGAACAGGGAATCGGAGTTCGAGCACCTCGGGATCCGTCAGCCTGGAATTCGTCATGTGGGTATGGACGCCTGCCGTTCCAGCAAAGCCGCGGCCGTCGTTCATCCGACCCGCCGGCGAACCCGAGCAGATCGTCTCGTAATATTGGTATTTTGCATTGCCGAACGTCAGATTGTTCATTGTCCCCTGCGCATTGGCCATCGACCCCATAGCACCGAAGAGCGCATTGGTCACATGCTGGGACGTCTCGACATTCCCGGCAACCACCGCGGCGGGATAGGCCGGCTTTAACATAGAGCCGTCGGGGATGATGATGTTGATCGGCCGCAGGCAGCCAGCGTTCATCGGGATGCTGGCTTCGACCATCACACGAAATGCGTAGAGAACTGCGGCGCGAGTGACCGGTTCCGGCGCATTGAAGTTGTTCAGCTCTACGTGCGAGGTTCCGGTGAAATCCACAGTGGCCTCGCGCTTCTCGCGGTCGACCGAGATGTTGACCTTGATCACCTGTCCTGTGTCGGTGGGGTAGTCGTATTGAGCGGTCTCCGGCAAGCGATCGATAACACGGCGCACACTTTCGGCCGCATTGTCCTGAACGTGACCCATATAGGCCTCGACCACTGAAAGGCCGAAATGGGCAACCATCCGGCGCAACTCCGCCACACCCTTTTCATTCGAGGCGATCTGCGCCCTTATATCCGCCATGTTCTGGTGCGGATTGCGCGCCGGATACCGATGTTTCGTCAGGAGATCGTAGAGCTCCGCCTCGCGAAAGCGGCCGCGTTCGACCAGTTGGAAGTTGTCGAAAAGTACCCCCTCTTCATCGACGGTTGTCGCAAGCGGGGTCATCGAGCCCGGTGCCGTCCCTCCGACATCGGCGTGATGTCCGCGGGAAGCAACATAGAACAGGATGTCGCGGCCGGTGTCGTCGAAGACAGGCGTGACAACCGTTATGTCCGGGAGATGCGTGCCTCCGTTGTAAGGAGCGTTAAGAGCGAACACATCGCCCGGGTGGATTCGTCCCTCGTTCAACCTGATGATCGTCTCCACCGATCGGTCCATGGAGCCCAGGTGCACCGGCATATGCGGTGCATTGGCTACCAGCGCCCCGGTTCGATCGAAAACCGCGCAAGAGAAATCCAGCCGTTCCTTGATATTCACGGAAGAGGCGGTGTTTTGCAGCGTGAGGCCCATCTGTTCCGCAATCGACATAAAGAGATTGTTGAATATCTCCAGCATGATCGGATCAGCCTGCGTCCCAAGTGCGGCTGCTGTCCTCTTCTTTTCAACACGGCGGAGCAGGACGTGGTTCTTCGGCGTGATCTCTGCCTGCCATCCGGGCTCGATGACGATCGTCTGATTGGCTTCGATAATGAGCGCCGGACCAGGTGCCTGACTACCGGGTGGGAGATCGTCACGCTTGAAGACGCTGGTATCACGCCAAGCGCCGTCGAAAAAGACGCGCCGGCTCTCAGAAGCACGAGTGCCCGCTGCAACCGCCTGCAAGTCGTCTTCCTGATGCCTTTGGGCGGATCGGTCAGTCCCCTCGACGGCGACGGATTCGATGACAATCGCCTTACCGTCGTAGACGAAACCAAAATGCGCGGTGTGCGCCCGTTCAAAATCGACCAGCGCCTCGCCTATCGAGCCGTGGTTAAAATTGACGGGCAGCGTGGTGTCCGTACCTTCGTAACGAAGGTCCAGGACGGATCTGAAGTCAACGTTGTCGGCTGGTATGCCTTGTGTCTCCAGCTCTTCGCCAACCCCGGCACTCAAAGAGGCGATCAGCCGGTCAAGCTCTGGGAGCGACGCTTCCGAAAGAGGCTTAATGAACGCTTGCTGACGGGATGCGAAGATCGATGACAAGCCCATGCCGTAAGCAGACAGCAGACCGGAAAACGGGTGAACCAACACCATCGACATGCCGAGGGCATCGGCAACGAGGCAGGCGTGTTGCCCACCCGCACCACCGAAGCAGTTCAAGAGGTAGCCTGTCACGTCGTAGCCACGCTGTACCGAGATCTTCTTGATAGCGTTGGCCATGTTCTCGACCGCGATCTTTATGAAGCCTTCCGCGACGCTCTCCGGGCTGTGTCCGCTGGCGGCTTGCGCGGACATTGCCTCGAACTTCTCGCGCACGGCCTCGATATCGAGTGGTTCGTTCTGGGCCGGCCCGAAGATTGCGGGAAACAGATCCGGCTGCAGTTTTCCGAGCATGACGTTGGCGTCCGTCACCGCCAATTCCCCGCCACGACGATAGCAGGCGGGTCCGGGATTGGCGCCCGCCGAATCGGGACCGACGCGGAACCGACCTGTCTCAAAATGAAGGATGGAGCCGCCGCCGGCAGCGACGGTATGAATGCGCATCATCGGCGCCCTCACTCGAACACCTGCAACTTCGGTATCGAAGACGCGTTCGTACTCGCCATCATAGTGGGCTACGTCCGTTGAGGTGCCCCCCATGTCAAAGCCGATAACCTTGTGGAACCCGGCAAGTTTTGCGGTCTCCACCATACCGACCACACCGCCAGCCGGCCCCGAAAGGAGTGCATCTTTGCCCTGAAACATATGGGCGGCGGTCAGCCCCCCCGATGACATCATGAAGTTGAGGCGCGTCGACGTTCTTTCGGCATGCTCTACTCCCAGCTCGTCCGCCACCTGCTGAACGTAGCGAGATAGAATGGGCGAGAGATAGGCGTCCACGACCGTCGTATCGCCCCGGCCGACCAGCTTGAGCAGCGGCGAGACCTCGTGGCTCACCGAAATCTGTTTGAATCCCGCTGCCCGGCAGAGATCCGCGACCACTTTTTCGTGCTGCGGATATTTGTAGGAGTGCATGAACACGATCGCGACCGCATCAATCCCATCAATCCTTGCTCTGGCAATTGCCTGCTCTACAGCGCTCGTCTCGAGCGGCACCTCGATCGAACCATCCACGCGAATCCGTTCGTGGACTTCCACGACCTGCTCATAGAGCTGTTCCGGCAGAATGATCTCCTTGGCGAAAATGTCGGGGCGTGCCTGGTAGGCAATCCGAAGCGCGTCGCGAAATCCCTTGGTGATCAATAAGAGGACCCTGTCACCCTTGCGTTCCAGAAGCGCGTTGGTCGCAACGGTCGTCCCCATGCGAATGTCGCCAATGCGATCGGACGGTATCTTGTCCGTCGTCTCGAGACCGAGCAGGCCGCGAATCCCGTGGATCGCAGCATCGCGATAAGATTCCGGATTTTCGGAGAGAAGCTTTCGCGGATGCAAACTGCCATCAGGGGCACGCCCAATAATATCCGTGAAAGTGCCTCCGCGATCGATCCAGAAATCCCAGGCCCCATCAGACATGTTCCACGCTCCCGTGCCGGACGCCAAAAAAATCGCAGTCGGTGCCGCGCTCGCTCATCCAGACAATGTACAATTTGCCTTGCGCATTCAATGTGCAGGCATCGCGTGTTTGCGATAACGCAAGCTATCTCGCTTCGAGCCTCTTTCAAATTGCCGCATTGAGATCTATTGCTGTGCTCCGTAAGAGCATTCGCGTCAGCGAAGGAGAAGCGGTTGCAGGCAAGAAACGCGATGATCATGCGGTGGATGTTGCGCATGACCTGCGCCATTGCACTGCTGTTTGTCGGCTTCGCCCATCAAACGCCATCTTTTGCCAAAGGCGCCTTCGTTCCCTCCGAACTTGCAGAGTATATTCTGCCCGACGGCACGCTTCCCGTTATCTGCATCGCGGGCAAGGCAGACGGGACGAGCAAGCATGACAAGGCGCAGCAAGCGCAGGGTTGTGAGGCTTGCCGGATCGCTGCGTCGGTCCTGTTGCCAGTCCCTGACAATTATCGGGATAAACGTCCTCGTATCGCGACCGCTGCCATGCAGCCCTACGAAGTGGATGGGACTTTCTGCCGGGTCCTTCCCCCGAATACCGGTCCAAGGGCGCCTCCGGCCTCTACTGTCTTTGCTTGAGCCGGCATTTCGGCTCATGCCGCGATGCTGTCACAGCGGCCATTGACCTGCGCTTAGGTACCGTTCGGCCCGAAGCAAATCGCACCCGCATCCAATTTCCATTTCGCAAGGATGTTTTTCTCCCTGCCGTCGTGCATCGTCGCGAGAGATGATCCTGCCAGGAGCACCCTATGAAGAAACTGCTCATACTGATCACAGGCCTGATCTTTGCCGGTCTGTTTGCTGCAATCGCTGCCGCCAATGACATCAAGGTGGGTGCCATCGACATCGGCCACCCCCGCACTCGAGCCATGGTGCCGGGTGCCAAGGTCGGGGGTGGCTACCTGAACCTGACCAACACCGGTTCGGCCGATGACAGGCTCGTCAGCATCACATCCGACCGGGCTGCAAAAACCGAAGTTCATCAGATGAGCGTCAACAACGGCGTGATGACAATGCGCCCCGTCGCGGGCGGGCTCGTCATTCCCGCCGGTCAGACGGTCGAACTGAAGCCGGGCGGCTTCCACATCATGTTCATGGACGTCGCGCAGCCATTCAAGCAAGGGGAGACGATCAAGGCCACCCTGACCTTCCAGAAGGCGGGATCGGTGGACGTCGAGTTTACAGTCAGCAGTGCTGGCGGGGCGAATGCATCCGCAAAGGACGGCCACTCGGATATGGGTGGCATGGACATGTCCAAGCCGCAATAAGGGCAGCGACCACCAGGCTCGCATGCGCTACCGCATCAGAACCGTGACCAGAATATGAGATAGAAACATGCCTAAACATTCACGCTTTGCCGCACTGTCGGCGATTGCACTCGTCGTCTTTGCCGGGCAGGCCTTTGCACATGCTCATCTGACCAAGAGCGTGCCCGCCGACAAGGCAACGGTCGCAGTCTCTCCCGACGAGCTCGACCTGCACTTTTCCGAAGAACTGGATCTTAAATTCTCCGGCGCGAAAATCATCGGCCCGGACAAGGCTTCAGTGAAGACCGGTGACGCCATGCTGATGGATGAAGGAAAGACCCTGATGGTTCCTCTTCCGGAAAAGCTCGATCCCGGCGCCTATGAAGTGGAATGGCACGTTCTTTCGACAGACGGCCATAAGACCAAGGGCGCATACGGCTTCACGGTCAAGCCGTGACACCAGACGCCGCGCTCGTCCTGTGCCGCTTCCTGTTCTATGGTTCCGCCATATTTTTGTGGGGCGCATCAGCCTACATCTGCTGGATTGCGCCAGCAGATGTGGCGGCACAGGTGAGCCGACGGCTCCGTCATTGCTTTGCCCTCTCAACGCTTCTGATTATCGGCACGACTACCTCCCTGCTCCCGCTGCGAGCGGCTGCGATCGGCGAGGGCTGGGCCGACGCGTTCGCGCCGCAAACGCTATCCTCCGTCCTTACAGGGACCAATGTCGGGCAGGCCTGGATTGCCCAGGCTTGCGCCGCCGGTCTTTTGATCGTCTCTTGCCTGGTAACGGGCCGTTTCAGACACGGTGCCCGCGCGACGAGCGCCGGGTTGCTGCTCATGAGCCTCACGCTCAGTGGCCATGCCGCGATGCACAGTGGATGGTTACGCATGATGCATCGCCTCAACGACGGTGTTCATCTCCTGTCGGGTGGCGCTTGGCTCGGCGCTTTGGTCCCCATCGTCGTCACCTTGCCGTTGTTGAGAGATAGCCGATACCAGAAGGACGCACGGACGGCGTTGATGCGGTTTTCAACCGCGGGTCATGTTGCCGTGGCACTCGTCATCACGACCGGCATCATCAATACAGCACTGATCGTCGGATCTGTCCCGCTCGACTGGCAGCTCGAGTATCAGCTTCTGCTAAGCATCAAGATCCTGATTGTGTTCGCGCTGATCGCGCTTGCGATCGGCAATCGCTACCTTCTTGTTCCAAGGCTTGCTCGCAACCCGTCGCTCGAGCCCCTCAAGTGGGCGACTGGCGCCGAAATAGTCCTGGGGTTTGCAGTGCTTGGGCTAGTCGCCGTGTTTGGCATGCTGCAGCCGACTTGAGCGGTCGATGCTGAACTACGTCAAATGACGGTGTCGCTGATCTTTTTGCTTTATCCCCCTGATCCCACGTGCCATTTTCTGGACAACGTGCACATAGTAGGGGCCTCCCATGTTTTCAAAGATTTCCAGATTTAACGCCGCGCTCGCGGTTTGCGTCCTTGCTCCATCGCTCGCCTTCGCCCACACCGGCGTTGGCCAAACAGTTGGGTTCGCCCACGGCTTCACCCATCCCGTCTCCGGGCTCGATCACGTTCTTGCGATGATCCTCGTCGGCGTTCTCGCCTGGCAGCTCGGCGGCCGTGCGCTGTGGCTTGTGCCGACCACCTTTATCTCGGTGATGGCGATCGGCGGCGCACTCGGGATGATGGGAATTTCCGTTCCATTTGTCGAAGCCGGCATTGCGTTTTCCGTGGTCGTCCTCGGCGCCGTCGTCGCGCTGGGCATCCGCGCTCCCGCTGCCATCGCAGCCGGTGTCGTCGGCCTTTTTGCTATCTTTCACGGACATGCGCACGGCTCCGAAATGCCCGTGGCTGCCGCCGCCATTGCCTATGCAGCAGGCTTCATGCTGGCAACCTCAGTGCTTCACGTTGCCGGCATCACCATTGGCTACCTGATCGGCAAGATCAGCGAGCAGCAAGGAGCAATCGTCATGCGCTCGGCTGGCGGCATTGCCGCACTCGCGGGCATCGGGCTGTTTACCGGTCTCATCTAGCAAAGCGACTGCCCGGCCAAAGGGCCGGACATGGCCCTCAGCGCACCCCGATACCGGCCGTCAGGCCTCCATCGATACGGTGATCCGATCCGGTAATGAACGCAGCCTTGTCCGACGCCAGGAAGGCCGCGAGTGCGGCCACCTCTTCGGGTTCGGCAATGCGGCCAAGCGGGTGCGCCCTTCCGAAACGCCGAAACACCGCATCGATATCGGCATCCTCTCCTTCGAATGTGCGTGCCGCCAGCTCCAGGATCGGTGTGCGCACCGAACCGGGGCTGATCGACACCACGCGTATATTGTCTGCCGCAAAGTCGATCGCCATCGCCCGCGTCAATGCGTGTATCGCCCCTTTCGAAGCGACATAGGCAGAAACACCCGGCTGGCAGGCAAAGCCTTGCACACTTGAAATGTTGATGATCGCGCCGCCGCCGCGCTTGCGCATTTCCGGCACGCCATGCTCGGCCGTCAGATGGATTGAGCCGACATTCACCGCCATGCTGCGCATGAACGTCTCGAAGGGTGTATCGGTGGCATTGCCGTAAGGGTGCACCGCCGCCGAATTGACGATGATATCCACACCACCGAATCTTGCGACGGCTTCAGCAAAGGCGTCAGCCACGTTTGCGGGGTTGGAAACATCCGTTCGGATAACGCGCAGGGCCAGACCGTCCTCCGCACCGATCTCCGCAAGCTTGGTGTTCGCCTCTTCATCGATGCCAAGGCAGGCAACGGCCGCGCCCTCGCGCGCCAGATGCAATGCGATCGCGCGTCCGATTCCGGTTGTCCCGGTAACGATTGCGATCTTGCCGGCATATTCTCCCATCAGCCTCTCCCACTGTTCGGCATGCTCATTCAGAAATGAACTCAAGACCGGCGCTGAGATGCCGATCCATGTGATAGACAAAGGCAATCCGATCGCGATAGCGCAGGGCCTGCAGAATATCGCCGTGCTCGGCTACAACCGTCTCCAAAGTCAGTCGTTGCGATTTTCCTGCGAGCATCAATCGCTTTACGACAGGTTTCAGCATTCCATAGGTTTCCGACAATGTACGATTACCGGCCGCGTCCACCAGCAGCCGGTGAAACTGGAAATCGAGCTCGGAGGCACGCTCGGCGTCTTCCGCTGTCAGAATGGCTGCGTTGGCTGCTTCCATCTCGGCAAGAGCCTGATCGGTCAGACGGTCAGCAAGCAGATCGAACAGGTTCATTTCCGTCAGTCGCCGATAGCCCTGGATATCGCGGAAGGCATCGACCGAAATCTCCATGGCAAAGGAAAAGAGATCGCGCATGGCATTTTGATGCTGGTCAGTCAGCACGGCGCCGACCTTCTGCCTGGATTCGGCGACGCCGTACGCCTTCAACGTACGGAAGGCTTCGCGCACCGTATTTCGGCTGGAATCGAACATCGCGGCCAGCTCGACTTCGCTCGGCAGGACGTCGCCCACACCAAGCCCCCGCTCGCGGATGAGACCGCGGATTTGTCGGACGACATCATCTACCGCCGAGGCGCGATTGCTGAACTGCACAGTGAAAAGCTCCGTTCTCCGGAAAATCTATTATGTTGGCCTTATTTTGGCAATCGTCGCTTTTGGCTTGCGAAGATCAAATAAAGTGCGCTTAATTGTCCAACATATTAGGGAGGTCGTCTGTGATGCTGGAAAGTTGGCGCTGGTTCGGACCGCAGGATCCTGTCACATTGTCCCATGCCCGTCAGGCCGGTGCGCACGGCATCGTAACCGCGCTCCACCATATCTACGACGGCCGGGTCTGGACGCCAGACGACGTTTCCGAACGCATGGCCCTGGTAAGAAATGCCGGCATAATCTGGTCGGTGTGCGAGTCGATCCCTGTCAATTCGGCGATCAAACTGCGAAACGAAAACTGGCGCCGTTATGTCGATGCGTGGAAGCAGAGTCTTGCCAATCTCGGCAAAGGCGGCGTGCCTGTGGTCTGCTACAATTTCATGCCTGTGGTGGACTGGACGCGCACCAACCTGCTCTACCCGACGCCCGTTGGCGGCTTGGCGCTTCGCTTCGATATGATCGATTTCATCGCCTACGACGTCTTTGTCTTGAAGCGTACTGCGGCCGAAGAGAGCTACAACGCTCCGCTCGTTGAAGCGGCGCGCCAGCGATTGGCAGGCATGAGCGAGGAGGATGTGGATACCCTCGAGAGGAATATTATTGCCGGCCTTCCCGGCGGCGAGGACAGCCACACGCGGGAAACCATCCGCGGGCATATCGCGGCATTCGACGAGCTCTCGGACGACGACATGCGCAGCAATCTGGTCGAGTTTCTAAAAGAGGTCGTGCCGGTAGCCGTCGAAAACAACGTACGTCTCGCAATTCACCCGGACGACCCGCCCTTCTCGCTGTTCGGGTTGCCGCGTGTCGTCTCGACGTCGGAAGATATCGAGACCATCCTTGCAGCGGTCAATCACACTGCCAACGGCATAACCCTCTGTGCCGGATCCTACGCCTCGCGCCACGGCAACGACGTCGTCGGCATGGCGAGCCGCTTTGCCGAGCGCATCCACTTCGCGCATCTGCGAAATGTCAGCAAGGAACCGGACGGCTCCTTCATCGAATCCGAGCACCTGGGCGGTGACGTCAACATGGTCTCGCTCATTTCCGTGCTGCGTCGCGAGGAGCGCCGCCGGGTGGCGTTCGGAAGAGCAGACAGCGTCATTCCGATGCGCCCCGACCATGGCCATCTTCTGATCGACGACCAGACAAAGAAGGTCAACGCGGGCTATTCCTGCATCGGCCGGCTGAAGGGCCTGGCGGAGCTCCGAGGCGTGATTGCAGCGGTGGATCAGCTGGACGTTCAGACGGTATAGCTCTGGCCGCATGGCGACACGGATAGCTGGCGGATATCGCGCATTTTTCGATTTACAGCGTCCTCACGCACTCCGGCGCGCATCAAGCGCATGACGCAGAGAGTTCTGCACGATCGATGGCGTTGCCGGCTTGCTGACCACACCCAGCGCTCCGTGAACACGGCCAACGACCGCCGCGGGGTTGCTGGTCATGAAGACCACCGTTATGCCAAAATCATCGACGAGCCGTTGACCAATCTCTGGGCCAGTCGCGCCGTCAGCCAAGTTGACGTCGACAAAGGCGATGTCGGCCTGTGGGGCTAGTGAGAAAGCCTGCCTTCTGTCGGTTGCGACACCGACGACATCGAGCCCCATGTCCCTGACTGTTGTTTCAAGATCCAGCGCAACGAGAAAGTCATCGTCAACGATCAAGACGCTTTCACGCGGGGCGCCGCCTGTCCGGCGTTGTGTTCCGACATCGCTGCCCATGATTGCCCCTTGTTTCTGCTTATTTTGCAACACTGATTACGCTCAACTGCATGTTGGCGAGCGGATAACGGCATTGAGGACAATATGTTCCGCGCTGAGGTGGATTCGTTCGCCAATAGATCGCTGTTAACGGTAACAAACCGTTAACGACAAATGTGGGGAGCGAGCAGAAGTGGCTGATTGGGAATTCATGGGCCACTCGGATGGTAACCATGTATAGCAGCGTCCCCAACTGTCCTCGCCCACTCTTGGTTCATTCCGAAACAACGCTCTGGCCAAGTTGACAACCGGTTGTGGAGTGCGGAGAGTGCACTCTGGACCAGCGCCAGTCACCTTGGGGGGACCTATGTCTGTACGCGCGTTTTTCGCCATAGCCGCAGTTGCTCTCGCCTCAATCACTCCAAGCCTTCCGGCATTTGCGGCAGACGTAAAACGCGAAATCCAGACAATCCAGGACGCCGATTACTTCGGCTTCGATCTGCGGACCGAACAGAACCTTACGCTGGATCAATGCAAGACATCCTGCATCGGCGACAAGTCCTGCAAGGCCTTCACCTATAATCCGAAGGTGAAGTGGTGCTTCCTGAAGTCGGACTTCAAGACGATGAACGCCTTCCCGGGCGCTATCGCCGGCAAGATCGTCGAGACTGCCGCCGCAAAGCCGGAGCCGGATATCGGGGCCGCCCCCCGGCTCGGCTTTCTCTCCGGAGATGTGAGAGAGCAGGCGCGCGATAACAAGGCCAATCTTGAAGTGGCCGACGACCAGCAGGGCCAGAGCGCCGACAGCCTGATCGCCAACGGCCGTCTCGACCTGACGGCAGGCAATGTCATTGATGCCGTGAAATCCTTCCGAAGTGCGCTCGCACTTTCCCCCGACAATGCCGATCTTTGGCTGGAAACGGCGCGCGCCGGTGACAGCTTTACCAAGACCGACGACAACGATGGCAGCGAGATCTACGGACAGGCTGTACTGGACGCGGTCAATGGCTACGAGTTGACGCGAACAGCCTCGGTCCGTGCCGAGGCGCTCTCCGTGCTTGCCGCCGCGCTCGAAAAGAACACCAACTATCGCGCCGCACTCAATGCCTACAAGGCAAGCCTGGCGCTCGTGAACTCGAAGGAGGTCCAGGCGGCCTTCCTGCAGCTAAAATCGACGCAGGGATTTCGCATCACCGAGCATACTGTCGATGCCGATAGTGCAAATCCCCGTATCTGCGCGACATTCTCCGAAACCCTGGTCAAGACGCAGGACTATACGCCCTTCGTGACGCTGAACGGTGCAGCCCCCAAGGCGCTCGAGACCAAGGACAAGCAGGTCTGTGTCGAGGGCCTGACCCACGGTGAAAATTACAAGATCACGTTCCGCACCGGCCTGCCCTCTTCGGTCGACGAAGTGCTTGAGGCCCCTGTCAGCCTTGATATCTACGTCAAGGACCGCACGGCCAGCGTACGCTTCACTGGCGACAGCTTCGTTCTGCCGTCGACGGCCCGCCGCGGGATCCCGATCGTTTCCGTCAACATGCCTTCCGCCAATCTGAAGCTCTATCGTATCGGCGATCGCGGCATCGCTCCGCTTTTGACGAGCTCGCAATTCCTGACCCAGCTCGACGGATACAGCGCACAGCGCATCGAAGACGAGAACGGCGAACTGGTCTGGCAAGGCTCGATCGAGATGACCAACGACCTCAACAAGGATGTCGTCACCAGCTTCCCGGTGGATGAGGCGCTGCCCGAGCGCAAGCCTGGCGTCTATGTTCTGACGGCAACGGCGCCGAACGCCCCGGACCAGGATTGGAATGCGCAGGCGACACAATGGTTCGTGGTTTCCGATATCGGGATCACGACATACGCGGGTACCGATGGCCTCAACGTCTTTACCCGCTCGCTCGCCTCGGCAAAGCCGATCGCTGGCGTTGAGCTCCAGCTTCTGGCGAAGAACAATGAAGTACTCGGCACTGCAACGACCGATGAGAACGGTCGGGCGACATTCACCGCCGGTCTGATGCGTGCGACGGCTGCCCTGACACCTGCTGTCATCACCGCCAGGAAGGGGGATACCGACTATGTCTTCCTCGACATGACGCGCGCGGGCTTTGATCTCTCCGATCGCGGCGTCACAGGGCGTGCTTCTCCTGGCGCCATCGATGTCTTGAGCTGGACGGAGCGCGGCATCTACCGGGCCGGGGAAATGGTCCACGCTGCCGCCCTTGCCCGCGATACCGATGGCCAGGCCATCGAGAACCTGCCGCTGACCTTCATTTTTCTGCGCCCCGATGGTGTCGAGGACCGCCGCGTCGTCAGCCAGACCAGCCATGTCGGCGGCTATGCGATCGACCTGCCCGTTCAGGAAAATGCCATGCGCGGCACCTGGACGATGAACATTCACACCGACCCAAAAGGCTCGCCGATCGCGACAAAAACCTTCCTGGTCGATGACTTCGTGCCGGATCGCACCGACATGGAGATCAAGACAGAGGCGAAGGTTATCGGTCCGGAGACGTCAGCGACAATCAATATATCAGGCAAGTATCTCTATGGCGCACCTGCTGCAGGGTTGTCGCTCGAAGGCGATGTCGTGATCAAGCCGACCCGCGAGGCGGCCGCCTTCCCCGGCTACTTCTTTGGCCTTGCCGACGAGGAAGCCAGCGAAGAGACGCGCCAGACCATAGAAGGCCTGCCCGACCTCGACGAAGATGGCGAAGGTATCACCGACCTGACTGTCGGCGATCTGCCGGCGACGACGCAGCTTCTGAACGCCACGGTCTATATCCGCATGCAGGAAGCCGGTGGCCGCGCCATCGAGCGTTCGCTCGTGCTTCCCGTCAAAAACCAAAGCCCGATGATCGGCATCAAGCCGGAATTCTCCGGCGACCTTGGCGAGAATTCGATCGCGAACTTCACCGTTATCGGCGTTGATGAAGACGGGGCGAAGCAGGCGATGAGCGGCCTGCGCTGGAAACTCTACAAGCTGAACCGCGATTATCAATGGTATCGCGACGGTACCGCCTGGAAATACGAGCCGATCTATACCGCCGAGCAGGTCGCCAACGGCAATCTCGATGCGTCCCTGGACGGAGCGAAGATATCGTCTCCCGTCGCCTGGGGGCGCTACCGCCTCGAGGTTGAAAGCACGCAGACCGACGGCCCTGCTTCAAGCGTGGAGTTCGATGCGGGATGGTTCGTCCAGGCAACGTCGACGGAGACGCCTGACGGGCTTGAGATCGCGCTCGACAAGGACAGCTACAGGATCGGCGAGACGGCCAGGCTGAAGGTCTCATCGCGCTACGCAGGCGAATTGATGATCGCGGCCGGAACGGAAACCCTCGTGGCCATCCAGAACGCATCCATTGGCGAGAACGGTGGCGAAGTCGATATTCCCGTCACTTCGAATTGGGGGGCTGGCGCCTATGTCACCGCGACATTGTTCCGCCCCGGCGATGCTCAGGACAGCCACATGCCGATGCGCGCGATCGGCGTGAAATGGCTGAAGGTCGATCCGGCGGAGCGAGCATTGCAGGTAGCGATCGATGCGCCGGAGAAGATGCTGCCGCGCGCACCGCTGCCGATCACCCTTGCCGTTGCCGGCGCGGGCGCCAACGAGGACGCCTATGTGACGGTTGCGGCTGTTGATGTCGGCATTCTCAATCTGACTCGCTACGAACCACCGAACCCAGAAGACTGGTATTTCGGCCAGCGCCAGCTCGGCCTCGAAATTCGAGACCTTTACGGACGGCTTATCGACGGTTCGCTCGGCGCGACCGGCAAGCTGCGAACCGGCGGCGACGGAGGCGCTGTGGCACTTCAGGGAAGCCCGCCGACGCAAAAGCTGGTTGCCTTCTTCTCTGGTCCGGTGAAGCTGGATGCCCAAGGCAAGGCGAATGTCAGCTTCGACATTCCCCAGTTTAACGGCACTGCCCGCGTGATGGCAGTCGCCTGGTCGAAAGCCGGCCTTGGCCATGCGACGAAGGACGTCATCATTCGTGACCCTGTCGTGGTGACGGCGAGCCTGCCGGGCTTCCTTGCCCCCGGAGATACCTCCGAGCTTCGGCTCGATATCGCCAATACGGACGCGCCGGCGGGCGACTTCAAGCTGACCGTTGCCGGCAACGATGCCGTGCGCATTGGCAAGGCGTCACAGACTGTTCATCTCGAGGCCGGCGCCAGATCAGCCGTGACGCTCGCTGTTACCGGCACGCAACCGGGCCATGGCAGCGTTTCGATCAATCTCGCTGACGCGGCCGGCGTGTCGCTGGATCAGACGGTTGACGTCCCTGTTCGACCAGCAGTTCTGCCGATGACTGAACGCCGCGTCCTGGCGCTCAATCCGGCAACCAGGCTGACGGTCGACAAGGCATTGCTGGCAGACAGCGTTCTACAAGGCGCCTCCGTCAGCGTCAGCGTCACGCGTTCGGCCGCCTTCGACATTCCGGCTCTGCTGATGTCGCTCGACCGCTACCCATTCGGCTGCGCCGAGCAGACGACCAGCCGTGCCCTGCCGCTGCTCTATCTGAGTGAGCTTGCCCATGAGGCCGGTCTGGAGGATGACGCCGACGTCAAGAAGCGCGTTCAGGACGCAATCTACCGCGTTCTTTCCTATCAGGCGTCCGCCGGGAGCTTCGGTCTCTGGGGACCTGACAGCGGCGACCTCTGGCTCGATTCCTATGTCACCGATTTCCTGACCCGCGCACGCGAGCAGAAATACGACGTCCCGGATCGTGCATTCGCGCAAGCTCTGGAGAACCTTCAGAACGCGCTGAGCTATGACGTCAATGTCAAGGATCAGGGCGACCAGATTGCCTATGCGCTCTACGTTCTCGCCCGCAACAAGAAGGCCGCGATCAGCGATCTTCGCTATTATGCCGATACGATGATCAACGACTTTCCGACGCCGCTTGCAAAGGCGCATATCGCAGCGGCACTGGCGCTCTATGGCGATGCGACGCGATCGAAAAACATCTTCGTCGACGCATTGCAGATGTCGGAACAGTCCATGGTCACGCGCGTCAATCTTTCGAGAACGGACTATGGCTCGATCCTGCGCGATGGTGCCGCAATCCTTGCTCTTGCCGCCGAAAGCCGTCCGGTCCCGCCCGTGGTTCCGGAATTGGCCAAAGCGGTCGCCAAGGAATGGAATCGCAGCAAATACACGAGCACCCAGGAACAGGCCTGGATGCTGCTTGCCGCGCGCGCCATACAGGGCGGTGATGACTCTATCAAGATCGACGTCAACGGCGCGCTGCACAATGGCGCCTACATGGCGAAGATGACCGGGGATGCCTTGATGGGCAATGCGCTCACGCTCACCAACCAGACCGGCGAGTCCGTCTCGGCGGTGGTGACGACATTTGCTGCCCCTGTCGTGCCGCCGCCCGCCGGCGGTGACGGGTTTGCCATCGAGCGCACCTACTACACGATGGATGGCGAGCAGGCGAATGTGACCGAAGCCAAGCAGAACGAGCGCTATGTCGTTGTGCTGCACGTCACGGAAAGCAACAACTGGCCGTCGCGGATCGTCGTGACGGACCTGCTTCCGGCCGGCTTCCAGATCGACAATCCGAACCTGGTCGACAGCGCGCAACTGACGAACTTCGACTGGATCGGCGAGGTGATGGCGGCCCACACCGAATTCCGCAATGACCGCTTCGTGGCCGCGTTCAATCGGTCGGCGGACGACAATCGCGAAATCAATGTCGCCTATGTCGTGCGCGCCGTGACCCCCGGCATCTACGATCATCCGGCCGCCGTCGTCGAGGACATGTATCGACCGCAGCTCTCCGCACGCACCGCGACTGGCAAGATGGAGGTCACCGCAGCGTCGAAATGAGACTTGCAAGGAAGCTCGCGATCGGAAGCGCTGCCGGGATCATCCTTGCCGGCACCGGGTTGGTCTTGCTTGACATCGCCGACCGGGCCTATCCGCCGCCGCTCGACAAGGCGGAAACGGTCTCCGCGGAAGTGGTCGATGCGGATGGTCAGTTGCTGCGTGCCTTTGCAACGCCTGAAGGCCTCTGGCGTCTGAAAACCACAGCCGCCGATGTCGATCCACAATTCCTCAAGATGCTGATCGCCTACGAGGACCGGCGTTTTTACAGCCATGCCGGTGTCGATCTTCAGGCAATGGCACGTGCCGCCCTGCAGTTCGTTACCAATGGCCGCATCGTCTCCGGTGCATCGACGCTGTCGATGCAGGTTGCCCGGGTGATCGAGCCGCGTCAGGGCCGCTCGCTGTCGGCAAAGCTCCTGCAGATGGCTCGCGCCATCCAGATCGAGCGGCGGCTATCCAAGGCGCAGATCCTCGATCTCTATCTCACGCATGCACCCTATGGCGGCAATCTCGAGGGTGTACGGGCTGCGAGCCTCGCCTATTTCGGCAAGGAGCCGCGGCGGCTGACGGTCGCGGAAGCCGCTCTCCTCGTCGCGCTACCACAGCTGCCTGAAAAGCGTCGGCCGGACCGCAACCTCGCGACAGCCGAGGTGGCGCGCAAACGGGTGCTCGAGCGTGTCGCTGTCGGCGAGGCTGTCGGCGAGGGTGAGGCGGCGCGTGCCGAAATCGTGCCGGTGCCGTCTCAACGCATGCAGCTTCCGGCGCTTGCAGCGCATGTTGCCGAAGCGGCACGACGCAAGGATCCGAAAGCACGGCAATACGAGACGACCCTGAAGAAACAGGTGCAAGCAGGATTGGAGGCCGTTGCCCGTGCCTCCGCCTTGAAACTGGGTCCGAAGCTGTCAATTGCCATGGTCATGGCCGATGCACAAACGGGCGACATTCTCGGCGAGGTTGGCTCGGCCGACTACTTCGATGCCAGCCGTTCAGGCTGGATCGACATGACGCGCGCCAGCCGTTCGCCAGGCTCGACGCTGAAGCCATTCATCTATGGCCTCGCATTCGAAGAAGGCCTTGTCAGCCAGGAGACGATCATCGAGGACCGCCCCGCAGATTTCTTCGGCTACAGGCCGCGGAATTTCGATATGAGCTATCAGGGCGACGTCACGGTGCGCGAGGCGCTGCAGCTGTCGCTGAACGTCCCGGCGGTGAAGCTGCTCGATGCCGTCAATCCGGCCAAGCTGCTGATCCGCTTTCGTCGCGCCGAAGTGCGTCCCCTCCTGCCCCCGGACGAAACACCCGGCCTGGCAATCGGTCTCGGCGGCCTCGGCATCACGTTGAAGGATCTCGTCCAGCTCTACACCGCGCTTGCCAATCGTGGCCAGCCGGTCCGCATCGGCGATGGCGTCAACGACCGCCCCGGCAAGATCGATGGCGAGGGCATGCTTGATCCGGTGGCGGTCTGGAATGTCGCCGATATCCTCTCGGGCGTCATTCCACCGGCCGGCGCTCCGAAACGCGGGATCGCCTACAAGACCGGCACCAGCTACGGCTATCGCGACGCCTGGTCCGTTGGCTATGATGGCCGCTACGTGCTCGGCGTCTGGGTCGGGCGCCCCGACAACAGCGCTGTCCCGGGCTTGACGGGTTACGGCACCGCCGCGCCGATTCTGTTTGAAGGTTTCGCAAAGTCAGGGATTGCGACGACGCCCCTCCCGCGCCCGCCCTTGGGAGCAATACGGATCGCCCAGGCCGAACTACCGATCAGCCAGCGTCGCTTTGCCATCAATCCAAGCGGCCTTTTGGCGTCAACAGGCCGTGAACCGGCGCCACAGATCGTCTATCCACCGGAGGGCGCACATGTCGACCTTGGGGCGAAGAGAGGCGATCTCTCGCCGTTGTTGCTGAAGCTGCAAGGTGGGAGGCCTCCTTATCGCTGGCTCGTCAACGGCAAGCCTTTGCCCGATATTTCCCGGCGCCGCACCAATCAGTGGATGCCGGACGGCGGCGGCTACTCAAAGCTCACAGTGATCGACGCCATGGGCCGGGCCGCAAGCGTCGGCGTCTTCATCGATTGATCGTCTGCAGCGATCAGTCATATTTTCTCCAGGTATGCCGAATCCAGAACGCGTTGACGGCGCATGCGTGGTTCGCCGAACAATCTGGTGCCCATCTCGGTTCGTGAGACTAATTTAGTCCGCCCGCCGCCGGAGGACCCAGTTTGCCGCAAACCCCAGGCCCACGCCAATCGCTGCACCGACAGCCTTTACAGCAGCGTCCTCAAGCCGCGCATGCCGGGTTGGTGAAAGATACTGAAGGAACTCTATTGCGGCCGCTCCGAATACGACCAGGACAGCGCAAACCCAAAAACGGCGGGGATAGGCTACGACGAACAGGAAAGCCATTGTCGTGAAGGCGAGCGCTCGATCATCGCGCACGGACATGACGTCGTGCGGTCGCAGATCGATCGGCGAAACAGTCACAAACAGGATGGCGGCAAGCGACAACCAAGCGGCGATCTTCAGGAGTCGGTCGAGTAGCATGTACTCAGGATAGCGAAGTGCTCCGGCTGTATCCAGTCGGGTTGGTCGGCTAAACCATGCATTTCATTGCACCAACAGGTGTTTTTGCCAACTGGATGGAGAATTCCGGCTTCGAGCATGGCGGCGCCACGGGAGATGTTCTCTTTTTTTCAATATTACTACATCTGAATGTACAACTTTTGAGCGATAAAATCGGCCAATTTGGGAAGTAGCGCGTTCCACCCCACACGTTCAGAATGCAGGTGTCTACAAATGGGGATTGTCGATGGCTGAGGAATATAGTCTCCGCACTGAAGACTCAGGCTGGTCTATCATCGATCGGGCGACGCACGAGCCGGCGCGCCTGGACGGTATCCCGCTGTCTGCGATGGATGCGGAGGAAGCCAAGCACATGTTGGCCATTCTCAGAGGCATTGATCGCGTGCGGACAGCTTCAAAAAGAGCGGCATCATCCGCGAACAAGAAACGCGCCAATACGGGCCAAACCGCGGCAAGTCCTCAAATCAACGCAGATTTTGGAATGTTGAGACCCTTCAGAGGCGATTGAGCGCGCTGCGGCAGCTGCAGGCAGATATGCAGACGAGCATGAGATGAAGTCGGTGAACCAATCGACTGAAACGTCGATGGACCGTCAGATCGCGCGAAGGAAGCTGCCGTTTTCGTAAGTAATGAAGCAGTCGTAAAATAAAGCCCGAAACATGTGACTTACGAAGTCTCTTCCCACTCGGACCCTTCGGTATCAGTGCGCCAGCCTAGAGATGCGACCCCATCAGCTTTGACCGGCCGATGCTGGTTGGCGCAGAGCGTGGCAATACGAGCGCGCAGGGCCACGGAATGTACTTGCCTGTGGCTACACCCAACGGAGTACGTGCCATCAAAGGGAAGTTGCGACACTATTGGATCATACCAGAACGATCGGTTGTCTTGGATACCCCATCACTCTTCGTCGGCTTTTCCTTGTTTGCGTCGTCGGCAAGCCAAGTCTGCATCCCGCAGTGCGATCAACAGGGACGTGAACATGAACAACAGCAAAGAACCTCAGTGGGAGCTCGACGACGAGTTCAAGACGTTGACGATCACGTTTCCGACAGATCCGCCCGTCGCATTCGTGCTTGATACCGAGTCCGTATCAAAGCTCATTGAAGGCGCCGGCCAGATCAGGGCGGAAATGCCGCCGCCGCACGACGAGACCTGGGAAGGTGGCCAAATGGTCGACGCCGTGCTTGATCCACGCTGGTACTCGGAAGCCGACGCATTGCTTGGCGAACCGCTTCTGCACATTCGCGATCCTCGCTATGGATGGCTGCACTACGCCCTGCCACGAGAGTCCGCCAGAGCGCTTGGAACTCTTCTGATCCTTCAGGCTGATGAGGGCCCGGCGGACGATCAGGAGCAGCCTCGCAAGAACTGACCTCCTGACCAAATGACGGGCCTCGATACTGCTTTTTCCTGAGGTGCGACCGTTAGCCGGTGTGGTGTTATATCTCGCAGGATGCGGAATTTGTTACGAGTCATATTTCAGTATCGGCCATTATCTCATGCAAGGCCTGCCTCGCGGCAGGCCTTTTTGTTTCACGCCGTTTGTTGAGGCGATGATCAGGGAGCGCCCGCCGCAGCCTCAATTTTCGCAACCGCTGTCTTTGCCTTGAGAGGTCCTGCTACTTCGGGCCATGTTTCCCGTTCGCCCGGGCAACCTGACGACAGGCGCGTCAGAAGCGCGTCGAAATGCGGCCGCAGGTCCGATTGCGCTGTTCTATCCACTTTCGTCGTTGCGCAACTTTCCCCTTGACCTTCCAGTTGCTGGAAGGATCATAAGGGTATCCAATGCCGCATCAGGGCAAGGGAGAATGGTATGGATCGAACGCACGACAATCACAATCACGCGCATCATGGTCAAAAGCACGGCGCTTCCACTGCGGACGACGTTGTGCGCGATCCTGTATGCGGCATGACGGTCGATCCCGCGGCAGGCAAGCCCTCGCTCCGGTATGACGGGCACGCCTATCATTTCTGCTCGGACGGCTGCCTGCGAAAATTCGAGGCTGCGCCACAAGACTACCTGACAGCAAAGGATCCGGTCTGCGGCATGACCGTCAATCGGGCGAACGCCCGGCATTTCCTGAAGCACGAGGGCGAAAGGTTCTATTTCTGCTCGGCCGGCTGCAAAACGAAGTTCGAAGCCGATCCCGCCGCCTACCGCGACGGAAACCGCCCCGCCGCAAAGCCGATGCCGAAAGGGACGCTCTATACCTGCCCGATGCACCCCGAGGTCGTCAGCGATCATCCGGGCGACTGCCCGAAGTGCGGCATGGCCCTGGAACCGATGGGTATTCCACCCGTCGATGAAGGTCCCAACCCGGAACTCGTGGATTTCACCCGCCGGCTCTGGGTGAGCGGTATGCTCTCGATCCCGCTGCTTGCAATCAGCATGGGGCCGATGATCGGCCTGCCGCTGCGTGACTGGATTGGAGAGCCGCAGGCGACGTGGATCGAACTCGTTCTTGCGACACCTGTCGTCCTTTGGGCCGCCCTGCCCTTCTTCCGCCGCGCCTGGGCTTCGCTTGTCAACCGCAGCCCGAACATGTGGACCCTGATCGGCCTCGGTGTCGGGACGGCGTATCTTTATAGTGTCGTGGCGGCGATCCTGCCCGGCATTTTCCCCCACACCTTCCGCGGCCATGGCGACACGGTTCCTGTCTATTTCGAGGCCGCCGCCGTCATTGTCGCTCTGGTGTTCGTGGGTCAGGTTCTGGAACTGAAGGCCCGCGAGAAAACCGGTTCGGCCATCCGTGCATTGCTTGATCTTGCGCCGAAGACCGCGCGCCGCATCAACGAGGACGGCTCTGAAACCGACGTACCGGTCGACGATGTCCGGGTTGGCGATCACGTGCGAGTTCGCCCGGGCGAGCGCATCCCGATCGACGGATCCGTCAGTGAAGGGCAGTCGACGGTCGACGAGTCGATGATAACTGGAGAACCCATCCCGGTCGAAAAACAGAAAGGCGACGCGGTTACCGGCGGTACCATCAACAAGAATGGCACCCTGGTGATGGTGGCAGAAAAAGTTGGCGCCGACACGACCCTGTCGCGCATCGTCGACCTTGTCGCAAAGGCACAGCGTTCGCGCGCCCCGATCCAGGGCGCGGTGGACCGCGTTTCTGCCGTCTTCGTGCCCGCCGTCGTTGCCGCGGCTGTCGCTGCCTTCGTTGTCTGGAGCCTTGTTGGCCCCGAGCCGCGCATGGCGCATGCGCTGCTCGCCGCCGTTGCCGTGCTCATTATCGCTTGCCCATGTGCGCTCGGTCTTGCGACCCCCATGTCGATCATGATCGCGACCGGGCGCGGCGCTCAGGAAGGCGTTCTCATCAAGGATGCAGAAGCGCTTGAGCGCTTCGCGCGCGTCGACACTCTGATCGTCGACAAGACGGGCACGCTGACAGAGGGAAAGCCGAGGCTTACGGATGTCGTCGCGCTTGGCGGTATCGAAGAGGCTCGCCTCCTGCAGCTGGCCGCCAGCCTGGAGCGTGGTTCCGAACATCCGCTGGCCGAGGCGATCGTATCGGGTGCCGGGGAGCGTGGCATTGAGCTCAGCGATGTCACCGGCTTTGAAGCACGAACGGGCAAGGGTGTCGTGGGCAAGACCGGCGGGACGGTCGTTGCGCTCGGCAACGCCGCAATGATGGATGATCTCGGTATGGACGTCACGCCGCTCGCCGAGCAGGTTCGGTCACTGCGCGACGAGGGCAAGACGGTGATGTTCGTCGTCATCGATCAAGGTCTCGCCGGTTTCGTGGCCGTTGCCGACCGGATCAAGCCAACCACGGCGGCTGCGATAAAGGCGCTGCACGAGCACGGCCTGAAAATCATCATGGCAACCGGTGACAACGAGCGTACTGCGCGCGCCGTTGGAAAGAGCCTCGGCATCGACGAGGTGCGCGCCGACATCCTGCCCGAAGGCAAGAAGGCTCTGGTCGACGAATTGCGCGGCAAGGGTGCCGTGGTCGCAATGGCCGGCGATGGCGTCAACGATGCACCTGCGCTTGCGGCAGCCGATGTGGGTATCGCGATGGGCACCGGTGCAGATGTGGCCATGGAGAGCGCCGGCCTGACGCTGGTCAAGGGAGATCTGACAGGCATCGTGCGCGCCAGACGCCTTGCCATGGCCACCATGCGCAACATTCGCCAGAACCTCGGCTTTGCCTTCGGTTATAACGCGCTCGGCGTGCCGCTCGCGGCGGGCGTGCTCTATCCGGTGTTTGGATTGCTGCTGTCGCCGATGATTGCCGCGGCCGCCATGAGCCTGTCGTCCGTTTCGGTCATCACCAACGCGCTTAGACTGCGGCTCGCCAAACTATAGGAGATTGCCATGAACATTGGGCAAGCATCGGAACACTCCGGACTGGCTCCGAAGACGATCCGCTATTACGAGGATATTGGCCTGATCCGCCCCGATCGGGGCGGAAACGGCTATCGCGACTATGCCGAAGCCGATGTTCACAAACTGCGCTTCCTTCAAAGGTCACGCGGCCTCGGCTTTTCCGTCGAGGAATGCCGCCAGTTGCTGGCACTCTACGAAGACAAGAGCCGGGCGAGTTCGGATGTAAAGGAACTGACGCAGGCGAAGCTGACGGAGATCGATCGAAAGATCCGGGAGCTTACCGAACTGCGCCGGACATTGGAGCATCTGGTCCACGCATGCCACGGCAATGACCGGCCTGATTGCCCCATCCTTGAGGAGCTGTCGGACGCTCGGCCTGAATAAGGCCCCGCAGCCTCCTGCGTGTCTTTTACCTCGGCGTCATCGCGACGCCATCCCTCCGGCTCCTTACCGATCCGCGAAAGAACCGGTCCAAATTTTTTTTCGCGGCGGCTGGAATAACTCCTCGCTCGCATCCGTATACTCAGTCATGGAACGGAAAGAACGCCCATTCGATGTCATAAGCCAGCTTGCGGCGCTTCGGCGCTACGCGCGCTCGCTCGTGCGCAATTCGGATGATGCGGAAGACCTCGTTCACGACGCGCTGATGCGCGCCTACGAGAAAAAGCAGAGTTTCCGTCGTGGCGGCAACCTGCGTACGTGGCTGCTGTCGATCATGCACAATGCTCATATCGACCGCATCCGCCAGGACCGCTCCCTGGCACGCCGGCACGACGAGGCAGCGCTGGAGACCGAACAGTCTTTGCAGGCCGGCCAGGAACACGCCGTTCGCCTCCAGCAGGTGCGGGGCGCGTTCTTCCATCTTCCGGAAGAGCAGCGAGAGGCACTGCATCTCGTTGCGATCGAGGACCTTTCCTACCAGGAGGCGGCAGCGGCCCTCGGCATACCGATCGGCACCTTGATGTCGCGCATATCACGCGCCCGTGCCCAGCTTCGCGAGTTCGAGGAGAAGACACCGCGCGCGGTACACCTGAGACTAATCGGAGGGAACGGCAATGAAGGCAATTGATCCTATCGTCGACGCTGATCTCGATGCTTATGTCGACGGCGAACTCGACGTGGCGCGCCGCATTCAGGTGGAATCCTTCCTGTCAGAAAACCCCGCGATTGCCGCCAAGGTCATGGCTGACCTCAGCATGAGGGGCGAGTTGCGCCTTGCGCTTGCCAGCGAAAACGCCTTCGGCCGCCCGGAAACGCGCGACGCTGCTCGACGCCTGGAGCGCGGCCTCACCTATGGCCGGATCTTCCATTCGATGCAGCGGATTGCGGCTGTCGCCGTTCTCATCGCCGCAGGCTGGGTCGCGCACACTTCCTTCGGCGCGTTTACGGCAACCGAAGTAGCCGCCTCTGTGCCGGCGCCGGCCTATGTCGAAGATGCGGTGCGTGCCTATCAGACGGCGCTGCTTCGCCAGTCCGTGCCGTCTCAGCCCGTCGCGAGCTACAAGGCCGAGGACATTCGCGCAGCAACTGCGATCGTCATGCCGCAATTGCCCGAGAACTGGAAGATCTCCGACGTACAGATCTTCCCATCCGAATTCGGTCCGAGCGTCGAAATGGCGATCAAGACGCCTGAGGACAAGCAGATCTCGCTTTTTGCCGTCCGGCCGGGTGCATTTGCCGTGCAATCCGTAAAGCATGTCGCCCTCGACAAGGCCGAAGCAGCCTACTGGCAGATCGGCGAAGTGGCTTATGCGCTGGTGACCGGCGATCGCGACATAAATCTCGATGCGGAAGCCGATCGGCTTGCCCGCACCCTCTACTAGTTCGTTCAACCGAGGAGATCAGCATGAACCCCACCAATCCGCGTTTTGGCTACGGCTCGGCCGCCGGCTCTCAGGCGCTGTTCGACGAGGGCCTGCGCCGGCATATGCTGCGCGTCTACAACTACATGGGCCTCGGCCTCGTCATCACGGGCATCGTCGCATTCATCGTCGGCAGCACACCGGCGCTATACGTGCCGATCTTCCAGTCCCCGCTGAAGTGGGTCGTGATGTTTGCGCCGCTTGCCTTCGTCTTCTTCTTCTCGTTCAAGCTTCAGACGATGTCGGCCAGTGCGGCCCAGATGACCTTCTGGGCCTTCTGCGCAGTCATGGGCCTGTCGCTCGCATCTGTCTTCCTGGTGTTTACAGGCACGAGCATCGCACGCACCTTCTTCATCGCCGCGACCATGTTCGGCGCGACCAGCCTTTACGGCTATGTGACCAAGCAGGATCTCTCGCGCTTCGGCTCGTTCCTGATGATGGGCCTGATCGGCGTCGTCATCGCGAGCATCGTCAACATCTTCCTTGGCTCGAGCGCCCTGCAGTTCGCCATCTCGGTGATCGGTATCCTCGTCTTCGTCGGCCTCACCGCCTACGACACGCAGAACATCAAGGAACAGTATTCCGAGAATTATGATCAGGAATCGAACCAGAAGCTTGCCGTCTTCGGCGCGCTGTCGCTTTACCTGAACTTCGTCAACATCTTCCAGCTGCTGCTCAATTTCACGGGCGAGCGGGAATAGGGCTAAGCGCTTCTGGGGGCAATGGAAGCGCTAGGCACCCGGTTCGCACTCTGTGACAGGATGCGCGGATCGGGTGCTCACTAACGACAGCGGCCGGGTCTCCACGCCCGGCCGCTTTCGTTTCTTCTGAGATCAGATGATGCCCCAGGCGCGGTAGCGCCCTCGCCCGGTGATTTCCCGGATGCCGATATCATTCAGCAGATTGAGCGCGCCACGGCTCGTTATCCGCAACTCGCGGGCCACCATTGCCGAGGAAACCATCGGCCTCGACAGGACAAAATCCGCAAGCTGCGGCAGGCTGCTGTTCGAGCGACGATCCCTGAAGCGGATTTCCATCTGTGTGCGCGCCAGCGAAAGCCGGTCCATTTCCTTCAAGCCCGCGGCCGCGCTTTCCGCCATCGCTTCAAGGAAGGCCTGAAGTCGCGTCAAGCGATCGCGCGAACGTCGTCGCTCATAGCGTACCGTCTTGAGGCCGGCATAGAAGGCGAAAAGGTGCGATGTGACTTTGCCGCGGGCGCGCAGATAGCTAGCAACAAGAAGCCCACCAAGCCAATGCTGACGACGAAGTGGCTCCATCCGTTCCCACGCATCAAACAGTAAAGCCGCACCAAGCGCTGGGGGCAGGCTGTCGGCGATCGAAATGGTCTTGCGCCACGCGCGAAGGCGCGCCGCCTCATCCCATTCTTCATCGTCGAAGAGGCCGAGAGGGTCGTCGCTCCGCTTCTCGCGAACGCGGTC
Organism: Rhizobium sp. RHZ02; assembly: GCF_014851575.1. NCBI lineage: Bacteria > Pseudomonadati > Pseudomonadota > Alphaproteobacteria > Hyphomicrobiales > Rhizobiaceae > Rhizobium > Rhizobium sp. RHZ02. Next base: position 14,155 of record NZ_JACUZX010000012.1, on the reverse strand, counting down.
AGGCGCCTCATGCGGCTCCGGCGCACCAGGACTGCCATGGCTGTCCAATAGCCGCTGCGATCTCTCCAGGATCGCATCAATCTCGGCCAGTTCAGCGGAGAGAAGTGCATCTGCTTCAATTTCGGCATCGTCGTCTTCGACCAACGCCTTTGCGCTCCTGGTTTCTGGAGCAGCCCCCTCCCCTCCAGTGTAGCCGCCGAGGATCGACAATCCTGAACCGCTCAAGGCCCAATCCGGCGCTGCCGTCCAGATGCGCCGTCGTGCGCGCAGGATCGAATGGGCAATCGTCAACTCGTGGCTTGGCGTTCGTGTGTCCATATGTGCGTCATGCAGGACAAGGTCCTCGACGTGAACCAGCTCGCCTGCGACCCACAGAGCACCGACCGCATCAAAAAAATTCCGGCGCTCGGCAAAGCCTTCAGCGATCGCTGCGCGTGCCGCACGCTCATCGAGCCTCGCCAGGCCATCTTCGGCCTCGACAATCGTCGGCAACAGACTGACCAGCAAAGGACTGTCGATTTCATAGCGCATTGTTAGCTATTTCGATTTCCCCCGCAACGGAACCCAAATCTCCGTTAACTTCCGTCATGTATGACATGAGTGGAGAGCACATTCAAATCGCCGGACGACTAAATTCTCGCCTGATACTGAAGATCCAGAGCTTATTGGCAGGTTCAGTGCTGTCGTCGGCCTCGGAAGGTTATTTTCCGCCCCTGAACGCGTCGTAGAGATCGTCGAGGTGGCGCGAAATATAGTCGCCAAAGTCTGCTGCATCGCCCGTCTTCAGCGTGATGGTGAACGAATCACCGGCGCTCCTGATACGGCCCTTGATCTTGCCCGGCTGCTTCGGAGCCCATTCATACTCGCTCACCGCTTGCCGCTCTGGCTTCCTTGCCAGTTCGGCGACAACGAGCTCGAAGCGTCGATCGCTGTCCTGATCGGCGAACTCAGTGGAGCCAAGGAGCTTGCGCAGGCGCGAGGTCGTCGCATTCGTCCAACCTTGCGCAAGGGCAATCCATTTGCGCCGTCCGGCAGCCGGCGCCGCACCGATCGCTCTGATCACGTCCATCGGGATCGTCCTGGCGACCGAGATCAGTTTCGACAATTCCGTCTTGTCGGTTGAAAGCGCCTTCATGATGACGGATCGCTCGAAGCCCTTGCTCTCGAGATTGAAGGCAAAGACGGCCCGCTCGACATAGGACAGGTTGCGCCTCGCGGAGTTCTCTATACCTTGTGCAATGACGACATCAACATCGTCGAGCGTCCTGATGATCGCCTGTACCTTGCGCCCGAGCAGTCGTAGCGCCTGGAGACGTCGATGGCCGTAGACCACCTGGTAACGCGCATCGTCGTCAGGATGCTGGCGAACGAGAATAGGGACCTCCTGCCCATTTTCCTCGATCGAGCGCACCAGTTCATCGGCGAGATCTTGCGGTAGGTCGGTAAGACGATCCCTGACGAAGGACGTGTCCACGAGTTCAGGATCGAGCTCGACGACGCGCTCACCTGACAGCAGCGCCTCCTGCATCGCCCTGCTCTCTTCTTCCATGCGTCCGAGCGTCAGCGCCATCGAGCGAACCGGACCGGCCGGACCGCGCATGGGCGCTTCATCTTCCGGGTTGGCCGCGGCCAACTCCTGTGCGGTATCGTCGAACAGCCCCTTCAGTCGATCTCGTCTGCTCATGTCCGGCCCCATGCCTTGTGAATTCCGGCAAGCACCTCACCATTGGCGGCGTTCACCGACTCCAGCGCTCGGTCGTAGGTAGAACGCCGGACCTGGCCCCTCTCGATCTCATAGAGCGACTGCTTCGTCAGCCCGGCATCGGCAATCGCCGTGGACTTGAGGATGGTCGCCGTCAGGACATCGTTGCCAAACAGGTTGCGGAGTAGCGCAACGATCTGTGATTGCGGCGCATCGAAGGGCTCATGGCGCGTGACCACGTACTTGATGAAGTCATGCTGCAGGTCACCGCCTGCCTTGCGTACGACCGACAGCAAATCGGAGGTCATGAGCAGGAATTGTGACATCGAAGCCACGTCGACCATCTGCGGATGGATGGTGATGAGAAGCGACGTTGCGGCACAGACGGCGCCGAGAGTCAGATAGCCGAGCTGTGGCGGACAATCGATGACGACGACATCGTACTTGGCCTCAACCTCAGAAATGGCAACACCGACGCGCCGGAAGAACACCTCACCAGTCCGCTGGCGATCACCGAGCGCGCGTGGAGTCTCGTGTTCGAACTCCATCAATTCGAGATTCCCGGGCACCAGATCCAGACCGTCGAAATAGGTCTTCCGAACGACGTCCTTTAGCGAGCGGCGGCTGCCGTCATAGCGGATCGCACCATACAGCGTATCGCCATCGGCAAGATCGAATTCCGGCTGGACGCCAAGCATCGACGACAGCGATGCCTGTGGATCGAGGTCGATTGCCAGCACGCGATAGCCGTTCAGCGCCAGATACTGGGCGAGGTAAAGCGTTGTCGTGGTTTTCGCCGAACCGCCCTTGAAATTCGTCACCGCAACCGTCTGTAGCTTTTCACCCGGCCGACGCCACGGCAGATAGGACAGCGCGTCCTTCGGCTTGATCCTGGCCATATGCTGTCGCAACTCGCTGATCTGGCCGAGCGTATAGGAACGCCGACCGTTTCCGGAGAGCTCCGGCTGCGGCCCCTTGCCGTCGAGTGAGAGCTGCCGCAGGTATCCGTCCGATACGCCGATCATCTGCGCTGCTTCCCCTGAAGTGAATGTCCGCAACGTCTTTTGCGACAATGGTGGGAAGAGCTTTTCGCGGAGGAGCTTCAGCTGACGAGAAAGCTGATTGGCGTGCCGCTCGATGCGGACGTCCGTCGTCGATACGCTAATGTTGTCCAAAACACCCGATCCCTATCAATGCGCTTTTCTATCAACATCGCGCTAAAAAGCGTATCGAAGATGCCATGATTCGCGAATCGCGACAACAACCGCCATGCTGGCCTTGCCAAGTTGGCCGCGGCCAACTTCTCGCCTTGCCCCTTGCGGAGACAGGCTGGCTGCGCCAGAAACAGGCAGAATCAAAGAGGAAAAGGCGTGCGTCATATCCACATCATCGGCATCGGGACAGGAAATCCCGAGCATCTGACCGTCCAGGCGATCAACGCGATGAATGCCGTCGATGCGATCTTCATTCCGACGAAAGGCGCTGAAAAGGAAGGACTTGCGGCCGTGCGCCGGGAGATCTGCAGCCGATACGTCACAAACAGCCGCACCGCCATAATTGAATTTGCGGTACCGAAACGCGCCGCCACCGACCGGACTTATCTTAAGAGTGTGGATGAATGGCATGCCGCCATTGCCGAGACCTATGTACGCCTCATCAAAGAGCTGCCGGAAGCCGGCGAGGGTGCATTCCTCGTCTGGGGCGACCCCAGCCTCTATGACAGCACCATCCGCATCCTCGAGCGCGCCCGACAAGCCGGCACCCTCGCCTTCGAGTTCAGTGTCATTCCGGGTATTACGAGCGTCCAGGCACTCGCCGCAAGCCACCGCATACCGATCAACCTTGTTGGAAAGCCGCTTGAAATCACCACGGGCCGACGTCTTCTCGAACAAGGCAGTCAGGCCGAGAGCACAGTCGTGATGCTCGATGGCGAAACCGCCTTTTCGAAGATCGATGACCCCGACGCGGAAATCTTCTGGGGCGCCTACCTCGGAACGCCGGACGAGATTACCCGGGCCGGCCGATTGGCTGACGTTGCAGAGGAGATCGTCCGGCTCCGGGCTGAAGCACGGGCGCGTCACGGCTGGATCATGGATATCTATCTGCTTCGCAAGGGACATGATTTCGACGATCTTTGACACGGATCAGGTTTTGCGATGATCACGCCGGCTATATAAGGACGTAATCGAAGGAACTGGCAGTGATGGCATTGGGCGAACAGACGGCGCATAGCGGCCGGGAAGAGGCACCTTCGACCTGGCAGCGCCGTGGCGCCTGCCCGACGCTGCTGGAACCGATGCAAACCGGCGACGGCCTCCTGGCGCGGCTGCGCCCCACCGGCGGCATTCTGACTGTCCGGCAATTCATCCGGTTGGCCGAGGCCGCAAAAAAGCATGGAAACGGGATCGTCGAGATCACGGCCCGCGGCAGCCTGCAGATCCGCGGCCTTCGATCAGGCTCGGTCCAGCCGCTCGCGGCCGATCTCGCGGCATCAAGTATCTCGGTTCCCGCCGGCCCGGTCATCGAGCTCTCGCCGCTGCATGGCATCGCACCCGACGAGATCGGGAATCCGGCCGAGATCGAAGCCCGGCTTCGCGAAGAACTCGCTGTCGAACTGCTCTCGCCGCTACTGGCCCCGAAGCTGTCGATTGTGCTCGATGGCGGCGGCATCGGTGGCCTTGCTGCTGTCACCGGCGACATTCGCGTGAGCGCAGTTTCTGTTGGTGTCTGGCAGGTTGCGATCAACGGTGACGAACGAACGGCGCTGCCGTTACTGACAGGAAATGCCGATGAAGCAGTTCGGGCGATCGGTGAGCTTCTTCGCCTGCTTGTTCTGCTCGGCCGGCACAAACGATGCCGGGATATCGAGCGTGAATCTCTACTGTTAGCCTTTCCTTCGATGGAGGCGATGACGCTCGCAAGAGCGCCCAAGCGCAAAGATCCTCTGGTCGGCACCCTCGCCTTGCCTGACGGTTCGGCAATCCTTGGCCTCAGACCGCGCTTCGGCCAGATGCATGCCGGCGAGCTTGTTTCATTTCTTGAACAAGCCGAAGCACTGGGCGCAACAGAAGTCCGGCCTGGCCCCGGGCGCATTTTCTTCCTGGTGGGGCTCGACGGCCAGTCAGCCGCAACCGTTGCGGAGATGGCGCCCCGGTACGGACTGTCAGTCGACTGCGACGATCCGTCGATGCATATCGCCACTTGTGCCGGCGCCGACGCCTGTGCTTCCGGCCGCTTTCAAACCAAGGCCTGCGCCGAGAGATTGGTCGGCAAAGCACGGGAACTGCTGGACGGCTCGATGACTGTTCACCTCTCCGGCTGCGCCAAGGGCTGCGCCCATCCGCGACCCGCTCTTTGCGTTGTCGGCGCGGACGATGGTTATCATCTCATGTTGGACGGCGTCGCATCGGACATTCCCGATGCACAGATTGCTGGCGGCGATATCGATTCCGCTATAGAGAAACTCGCTCGCCTCATCAAAAACGAGAGACAAGCTGGCGAATCGGCTGCCGCCTGCCTTAGACGGATCGGCAAACACGACGCCATAAAGGCGCTGCGACAGGAATAGGAATGCCTGACTACGACTACATTCACAGCGGGGACGCCATCTACCAGCGGTCCTTTGCGATCATCCGCAGCGAAGCCGACCTTTCACGGTTTTCTGTCGAGGAAGCCGATATTGCCGTGCGCATGATTCACGCATGCGGGCTCGTTGAGGCGGCAGAGCATTTTGTGTTCTCGCCAGGCTTCGTTAGCGCCGCACGCGCCGCCTTGCATGATGGCGCACCGATCTTCTGCGATGCGGAAATGGTGGCGCACGGTGTCACCCGGACACGCTTGCCCGCCCACAACGACGTGCTTTGCACGCTGCACGATCCGCGCACCGCGGAGCTTGCGAAACAGAACGGCAATACCCGCTCGGCGGCGGCGCTCCATCTTTGGCTGGAGCGGCTGGCCGGCAGCGTCGTCGCGATCGGGAATGCTCCGACAGCCCTCTTCCATCTGCTTGAATTGCTTCGAGATGGCGCACCGAAACCGGCTGCGATCATCGGCATGCCGGTCGGCTTCGTTGGTGCGGCCGAATCGAAGGATGCGCTGGCTGAAAACTCCTACGGCGTACCGTTCGCGATCGTGCGTGGCCGTCTCGGCGGCAGCGCCATGACGGCCGCTGCCCTGAATGCCCTTGCGAGGCCCGGCCTATGACGAATCCTGGCCGTCTCATCGGCGTCGGCACCGGTCCCGGGGACCCGGAACTCCTGACGGTCAAGGCCGTCAAGGCGATCGAGGCCGCACATGTCGTTGCGTATTTTGCCAAGCAGGGCAGGGGCGGCAACGGCAAGGCGATCGTCGAGCATCTCCTGACCGCGGAAAAGATGCTGCTGCCGCTCTACTATCCGGTGACGACCGAGGTCGAAAAGACGGACGAGGCCTATCGAAACCAGATTACCGCCTTCTACGATCAATCGGCCGCCGCCGTGGCGGCTCACCTGGAGGAAGGCCGCACCGTTGCCGTGTTGAGTGAGGGTGACCCGCTGTTCTACGGCTCCTACATGCATCTGCATGTACGCCTGGCGAACCGTTATCCAACCGAGGTGATCCCGGGGATCAGCGCGATGTCCGGATGCTGGTCGCTCGCCGGCCTCCCGATCGTTCAGGGAGATGACGTGCTTTCCGTACTGCCGGGTACGATGGCTGAAGCCGAGCTGCAGCGCCGACTGTCAGACACACAGGCCGCGGTGATCATGAAGGTCGGACGCAACCTTCCCAAGATCCGCCGCGCGCTGGAGGCATCCGGACGCCTTGCCGAGGCCGTCTATGTCGAGCGAGGCACCATGGTCAATGCGGCGATGACGAAACTCGCCGACCGTCCCGACGGCGACGCACCCTACTTTTCATTGGTGCTCGTGCCCGGCTGGGAGTCTCGCCGATGACCGGCAGGCTCTTCGTGATCGGGACCGGTCCCGGCAATCCGGATCAAATGACACCGGAGGCGGCTGCGGCGGTTTCCAAGGCAACGGAGTTCTATGGATACGGACCCTATCTCGACCGGCTGAACCTCAGATCCGATCAGCGGCGACAGGCCTCCGACAACCGGGAAGAGCTGGATCGGGCATCGGCCGCGCTGCGGGCGGCGGCAACCGGCGCAACCGTCTGTGTCGTGTCCGGCGGAGACCCGGGAGTCTTTGCGATGGCGGCGGCAGTATGCGAGGCCATAGACAACGGTCCGAAAGAATGGCGCACGATTGACCTCGTGGTGCTGCCGGGGATTACCGCCATGCTTGCGGTTGCCGCGCGAATTGGTGCGCCGCTTGGCCACGACTTCTGCGCCATTTCGCTGTCTGACAACCTAAAGCCTTGGAATATAATAGAAAACCGTCTTGCGATGGCGGCAAAAGCGGGCTTCGTGATTGCGCTCTACAATCCGATCAGCAAGGCACGGCCCTGGCAATTGGGCAAGGCGTTTGACTTGCTGCGCTCGCACCTGCCGGCAACGACACCTGTGATTTTCGGTAGAGCTGCAGGACGCCCCGACGAACGCATCACCGTCCAGCCGCTTGCAGAAGCCGACGCGACGACGGCAGATATGGCAACCTGCGTCATCATCGGTTCGCCCGAGACAAAGGTGATCACTCGAGACGGAAAGCCGGACCTCGTCTACACTCCGCGGTTCATCGCAGGGGGAAACAGGTGATCGACCGCCGCCAGCATCGCTTCAACAGTGGCAACCGTCTCCATAGTGGCGGCTGGCGCCCGCGCGACCATGAATACTTCGATGCCGAGCTGGCGTGCAGCCTGGATCTTCGCATAAGTCGCCGAACCGCCGCTGTTCTTGGTCACAAGGGCATCGATGCGATGGGTACGGAGCAGCGAAACTTCGCTTTCGACACAGTAGGGGCCGCGATCGAGAACGAGCTGGACGTCGGGAAGAACAAGCGGCGGCTCGACAGGATCGACGCTTCGCACAAGGTAAGAGTGCTGGGGGGCGGCTTCGGCGCGATGGGCTTCCTGGCGCCCGATTGCCAGGAAGACCCGGCGAGGGGAGCGGCCAAGCCGCTCTATCGCTTCCACGATGGTCGCAACAGGCGTCCACCGATCACCCGGCTCAGCCATCCATTCCGGCCGGCGCAGGGCCAGTGCGGGAATGCCCGCTGCAGCTGTGGCCTCACTGGCGCTTCTGGAGATGCGAGCAGCGAACGGGTGCGTTGCATCGATCAAAAGGTCGAAACCACCATCACGCAGAAAGGCGGCCAGACCTTCGGCACCACCAAAACCGCCAATGCGCAGCGGAACTGGCTGATCGGAGGGTTTCTCCGTTCGGCCAGCAAGCGAGAGCAAAATATCGTACCGGCCAGTGCGATCAAGCGCTTCAGCGAGAGCGCGCGCTTCGCCGGTGCCTCCGAGCATCAGGATGCGGATTTTGCCCATGTCTGATATGCCTTTTGCTCCCGGCCAACGCTGGCTGACTATTATCGGCATCGGCGAAGATGGTCCAGCCGGACTGGGTGACGAGGCGAAGCGGCTGATCGCTACCGCACCGGTCGTCTTCGGTGGCAAGCGACATCATGAGCTCGTGGCCGGGCTCATCACCGGCAAGAGGCTCGCCTGGGAAAGCCCTTTCGAGAGGTCGATTGAGGCAGTCGCCACGTATCGGGGCTCACCGGTCGTCGTCCTCGGTTCAGGCGATCCATTCCTCTATGGTATTGGCGCAACGCTGTCGCGCAGCGTTGGGGCGGAGGAGATGCGCGTCATCCCGGCGCCGTCCTCCTTTAGTCTGGCTGCCGCCCGCCTTGGCTGGCCGCTGCAAGAGACGGCGACAATTTCGCTGCATGGCCGACCGCTGGATTTGATCCGGCCACACCTGCACCACGGCAGGCGGATCATCGCACTGACCTCCGACGGCGAGACGCCGGCGCAACTTGCGGAGCTCCTTCGAGTCACAGGCTTCGGCGAATCTCCACTGCACGTCCTCGAGGCACTTGGCGGGGTTCGCGAGCGGCAGCGCTCAGCGCATGCCGATCGCTTCGACCTGGGAGACATTGACCCGCTGAACGTTTGCGCAATCGAGATCGTGGCAGGGGAGGGGGCGCGAACGCTCGCCTACACACCGGGGCTGGACGATGCGCTTTTTGAACACGATGGCCAGATCACCAAACAGGAGATCCGTGCAATCACGCTTGCAGCCTTGGGTCCGCGCCATGGTGAACTGCTTTGGGACATCGGCGCCGGATCCGGCTCGATCGGCATCGAATGGATGCTCGCCGACCCGTCACTGCGCACAGTCGCCATCGAGCAATCGAGTGAACGAGCCGCGCGCATCGCAAGAAATGCGGTTGCCTTTGGCGTTCCCGGGCTTGCGATCGTGGAGGGAACCGCCCCGGAGGCGCTTGCGAACCTGCCCGAGCCCGACGCGGTCTTCGTTGGCGGCGGCGGCAGCGAGGAAGGTGTACTCGAGGCAGCACTTCACGCCTTGAAGAGGGGAGGGCGTCTTGTTGCCAATGCCGTTACCCTTGAAATGGAATCCCTGCTGTTTTCGTTGCAGCGGCAGCATGGCGGCACATTGACACGTATCGAGATAGCGCGCGCGGCGCCCCTTGGCGGTATGACCGGTTGGCGTCCGGCGATGCCCGTCACGCAATGGCGCTATATAAAGAAGTGAGAGAAAGCAGATGACGACAGTGCATTTCATCGGCGCGGGGCCGGGGGCAGCGGACCTGATTACGGTGCGCGGCCGTGACCTCATCGCCAAATGCCCAGTTTGTCTCTACGCGGGTTCGATCGTCTCGCCGGAACTATTGCAATATTGCCCGCCCGGCGCACGCATCATCGATACGGCACCGATGTCGCTTGATGAAATCGAGGCCGAGTACCTGCGGGCCGCCGCAGCCGGGGAGGACGTTGCACGATTGCATTCGGGCGACCTTTCCGTCTGGAGTGCCGTTGCCGAACAGATCCGCCGGCTCGAAAAGCACGACATTGGCTATACGATGACGCCTGGCGTGCCTGCCTTTGCAGCGGCAGCGGCAAGCCTTGGCAGGGAACTGACCATTCCAGCCGTAGCGCAAAGCCTCGTGCTCACGCGTGTTTCCGGCCGTGCATCCCCAATGCCGAACGAGGAAACCCTGGCGAGATTCGCGGCGACAGGCTCGACGCTGGCGATCCACCTTGCCATTCATGCCCTGGAACAGGTTGTTGCGGAACTGACGCCGCTCTACGGCGCCGAGTGCCCGGTTGCGATCGTCGCCAAGGCGTCCTGCCCGGATGAGCGGATCGTCCGGGGGACGCTTGCCGACATCGAGGAAAAGCTGGCCGCCGCGCCCATCGAGCGAACGGCGATCATCTTCGTCGGCCAGACGCTTGCTGCCAGCGGCTTTCGCGAGAGCTCGCTCTATGATGCGTCCTACCAGCGACGCTTTCGCGGCCGGGAGTAGGGGAGGGGACTGCGCGCCTCAGACCTCGGCGGAAAGGTAGTCCATGCTCGCCCGCAGCGCCTTTGGCGGATCTTTGAGGTCATGTACCGTAGCCGCGAACGGTTCGAAGGAAAACGGTCCGGCGTAGCCCGCCTCTATAAGGCCACGCATTTGCCCGGCATTGTCCAGGCGATCATCTGCCGCCACCAGAACGCGGTGAGGATCGCGCATATCCGCGATCGAGACGGCAGGATCGCTAACGCCGGAGATATGAACCAGCCCGGTCAAGTCAGCGAAGAGTTGTTCTTCGCCGGCAAGGTGATGATGGAAGGTGTCATGCACCAGCTTGAATGTGGATCGTCCAGCCACAGCGTCGATTGCCGCAAAAGCCTCCGCCTTTGACCGGAGCGAACAAATCTCGAAGCCGAGGGGTTCGACAAGTCCCATGATTCCGGCGGCATCGAGCATCGGCTTCAAGGAAGCCAGCGACTGGCGGAGATTTTCCTGCCGCTCGCCATCTGCACGACCAGTGCCATCGTTTTTCGGGACAAGAACAAGTGCGCGCGCGCCGCAAGCCTTGGCATAGTCGATCAGTTCTCGGGCTTCGTCCGCACGGGTGGCGTTCCACTCGTTGAAGCGCTGCAGCGCATTGATCGAGAGGATAGTCAGCCCGTGACGCTCTGCGGCCTGGGCAACGGTCTCGGGCGAGGTTCCATCGAGGATCGCATTGCCCGCAAGGTCGTTGCGGATCTCAACCGCATCAATGCCAAGCGACGTCGCCAACACAAAGAAATCTTCGATCGGCAGCGACGGGGCTGCCATATGGTTGAGGGCAAAACGAACCGGCGGCATTCCTGGTCTCCTCCTAAACCTTGGTATTCACGGCGGGTGTTAGGCACCTCTCTACCCCAATCGGCTTCCTGATCCATCCACGTCGAGCAGCGAGGCCCTTTCATTCGTGACAGAAAATAGGCCAGCCATGAGAGATGCCCCTCATGGCGAGGCAACCACGGCAGCACAGGAATAATATCGGTCGGGAGCGCGCAACGAACGCCATATAAGAATAGTAGAGCAACCTCTGTATATTCGTCGATTGTTGGAAAACTAAACAGTTACTTGAGCGCAACTTCAGGCGTTAACCTTATAACTAATGCGCCTTTCGGGCGAATTTTTGGTTAAGAAAGATCCCGTCTGTAACATAATTCAGGATTTTTATTCCAACGCCATTCAGTTGATATGGCCTTTTAATACTGCGTTTTTCCTTTGGTGAAACTGAATTTCAAGATTTAACAAAGATAGGTATAAATTTGTACGCCCGCCTTTCCAGTGTTAACCTTTGGAAATATTTTTGTATTGCTTATTAGTATGTATGTATGTAGCTTCTCAATAAAGTAGAAATTCGACAACAACAAAATAGTTGTTGGGCACAAGTCGGATCTCTACTTTGTTGCATACTAAAGGGGATCATCACAGCGTTCAGGGGACCGTCGCAAAGTATTGCGTATACTTGATGCGTACCGTCCCCCAGCACCAAAGGGTATGAGGGCTAGTATGAATTACGTACCTTCGGAATTCGAAAATGGCAAAATCGCATTAAACAGGCTCCGGCCTGTACCGACACTCTCCAAGGCAAGTATGGAATTCGAGCATACTGAAAGAGAGCACGGCGATGACCAGTGCCTGCTGATTATCGACGCCAGAACGCTCGAACGCGAATGCCTTGCTGCGACCTTGAAAGCGAACGGGCTTAGCATGGCGGCCATTGCCGTCGGCTCGATAGCAGAATGGCAGCGAAAGAAGGATACCAACCGACCCGTTGGCGCGGTCCTTCTCAACATTGCCGGCCGGAGGGCTGAGGATGCCAGCCTGTCCGAAGAAATCGCGACGATCACCTCAGAGCTTGCACCGGCTCCGGTCGTCATTCTGGGCGATGGCGATGACCTCAACCAAACCTTGAAGATGCTCCAATGCGGCGCGCGTGGTTTCATACCGACGTCCGTCGGAGTTGAAGTATGTGTCGAGGCGCTTGCTCTTGCGGTTGCAGGCGGCACCTTCATCCTGGCGGGTAGCAGCTTTTCTCCATCTGCAGGAGAAACAGCCGCGATCGACATGAGCCAGAAGCCGCAGCGGCCGAACGAGCTCGCGCGCATCTTCACCCTGAGGCAGGCCGAGGTCGTGCAGGCACTTCGAAAGGGAAAGGCGAACAAGATCATCGCCTATGAACTCAATCTGCGCGAGAGCACGGTTAAGGTTCACATCCGAAACATCATGAAGAAGCTGAAGGCAACGAACCGGACGGAAGTTGCTTACAAGCTCAACGATATGTTCCAATAAAGCGAAGCAAGATGAGCTAAAGCCGCCGAGTAATTTTTACTGGCCCCCACCTTCCGGTGGAAAATGATATCGCGGATGATCTCAGCGTGAAGTTGAGATCATCCGATATAGTGTGTTTTTGTATTGCCCGACAACCTGGCAAGGATCGTCCAACGGTCCATATGAATGCTACCGCTTAAAGGGCGTTGACCCGTGCAACTCGGTGACGCTTCAAATCGTATGTGCGAGCAACATTTAAACTCGCCGTTTTTACGCGATATGTTTCATCCGGCTCAACTGAGCGATTGAAAGCACTGTTTCAGAATTACCTTCAGATTGGTTCCATCAACGTCGATTTGGCGGGTTGGCGGAATCTTGCCAATTAACGCCGCCGTCACTGAGAAAGTAGACTGGCTGGAATGGATAAGCCAATCGCATCGCGCGAGAGCCCACATGTCGATCAAGGCGTTCCGTGCCTCACGCAGCGGATCTTCAAAAGTATCGGCGGCCTCGTGTAGAGCCCTTCCATCACAAGTCAAAGCTTTATCAACTAAAAATACCCGCTGGAACGATTCCTTGATTCTTGTTTGTATTTCAGCGTTGTCGGTAGCAAGAAATATATCAGAGTCTGGAAGCCGCTTCCGCAGCCTCCTTAGTTCCCGCTCGATACGCGAAATGGATACCTTGCGATCCGTAAAGCGGACATGCACCCCGATCACCGCGCGACCGCGATCCGCAAAAAGGGCATCGACGGCGTTTAGAACAAGCGGCGTCGGGGTGAAGTGAAGCTGTAGCTTCTCGTGGATAATTTCGCCGCGCGAGCGACCTGCAAATCGGGGATCGCGGTTCATCCGGTGCCGTAGACGCAACAGCTTCGGAAGATACGACCAGAATACGCCCACAGTTTGCGGCGGATCTTCGCCAGCAAGGTCAATCGACAGCTTTCGGTAGATAAAAGGACTACTATGGCTTCGAGGAAACCTCTGGCTCACAATATCAACTGGATGGCTAGCTAGTTGGCCAGACCAGAGTGCCGGCGCCACTTCGCGCTCATCGTCGTAGTAGGCGGGATCAATTCCCACAGGGTCCTGGAACAGCAAAGGATAAACGTTAACTCCTGCCGGAGCATACGTGCCATCGCGCCAGTCAATGACGGGTACCCGTCCCCCGAGTTCGGCAAGCACCACGCCGGTCACTGCCGATAGCATGCGATTACCAAAGCCGCCCTTAGCTTTGATCAAGAGCACCTTCAAGCCTGCTAGCTCGCGATCAACGGAAAAAAAAGACTTCGGCTGCACTGTGCGATTGGAAATCTCGACCATTTCTTGCCTGAGGACCTTTTGCTGAACTCCGATACCTCGTGAGACGATAAATTGCTGCCACGTAACTTATGACCGCCCCGACCCCTTCTTCTTTGTCGAAGACAAGGCGCTTTGCTTTTTATTCGCACCCCAACGTTTTAACTGTCATTTACAGAGCATACATCATACTTAATGTATATCTTGCTTAAGCTAACATGCGTTGTGAGTATTATGCAACAATTATCAATTTTCTGCTTCGCAGCAATAGCTTGAATATAATTCGCCTTCACAGTATTTCTTTATTTAGTCGATCGTGAAGAACTCGCTTTCAGGCAGGTTGTTGCGGCATCGGTCGGCTCTGGAACGTGAGGAGGAGTGCGGCGAACAGACACAAAAGTTGCCTGAACCATCGCAGCAGGAGGGAGAAGTTG
>NZ_JACUZX010000129.1:0-255 GCF_014851575.1 Rhizobium sp. RHZ02 | reverse complement strand
CTGCGCCCGGATAACCGTGGCGTCGATGGACAACCACTCCATGTCCGGATCGACAGAAACTGCTTCGAAAATCCGGTCGAATATGCCCTGCTCGATCCAACGGTAATAGCGCCGTTTGACCGTCTGATAGGGGCCAAAACGGTCTTCCGGCAGATCACGCCAGCGCGCTCCGGACCGGGCAAGCCACAGTATCGCGTCGAAGAACCGACGCCCATCACTGCGAGGACCGCGCCTGCCTTTGCGACCACCGGGCAC
>NZ_JACUZX010000128.1:0-255 GCF_014851575.1 Rhizobium sp. RHZ02 | reverse complement strand
TCGATTGCAACAACTGTTTCAACAACCGCAATTTCAACGGCAAGGTTAAGTGGAACGACGTCGACTGGAAGAACGTCGACCGCAGCAAGCTCAACATCGACAGAAGTCAGTTGGCGAACGTCGACCGCAACACTATCCGAAACAATCTCCAGGCCAATGGCGCCAACAACCTGCGCAATCGCGCCTCCGAGATCAACCGTGAGCGCGGCGCTGGCGTCGCCAACCGGGCGGACCGCGCAGCCGACGTGCGCAGAA
>NZ_JACUZX010000127.1:0-255 GCF_014851575.1 Rhizobium sp. RHZ02 | reverse complement strand
TCGGCGATCGAAGCGCAGAACATGGGCATTCCGGCAACCGCGATCGAAGCCGCCGTTGCCGCCCGCAGCCTGTCGTCGATGAAGACCGAGCGCGAAGCCGCCGAGAAGATCTTCGGCAAGCCGGAATGCAAGTTCCCGATCGCCTACGGCCCCGAACTCAACAAGGATCTGGAGCTGGCGCTGTTCGCCGCCAAGATCGGCGCTTATGCGCAGGGCTTCGCCGTCATGGCGGAAGCATCGCGCGAGTTCAACTGG
>NZ_JACUZX010000126.1:0-255 GCF_014851575.1 Rhizobium sp. RHZ02 | reverse complement strand
GAACGGGTGCAGCCGCCCCGCCATAACCACCAGGTCAGCGAAGCGCAACAAATGAGAAGCTGGTGAGGGCAAAGCCCTCTTTTTAGAGTTGAACACGTCTAGGCTTCATCCCGACACGTCTGTGTCGGAGATGAGCATTGATCAATGAGAACGATCAAGCCAATCGAGCTATTAGTACCGGTAAGCTTCACACATTGCTGCGCTTCCACACCCGGCCTATCAACGTGGTCGTCTTCCACGGCTCTGATAGGGAAT
>NZ_JACUZX010000125.1:0-255 GCF_014851575.1 Rhizobium sp. RHZ02 | reverse complement strand
GTTCAATCTGTCTCGGCTCGCCGTCTGGTGGCTCAGGCTCGGTATCGACATCGAGCGCATCAAGCCGGGCAACCCGCAGCAGAACGGCCGCCATGAACGCATGCATCTGACACTGAAACTTGAGACAGCCAAGCCGGCCGGAGACAATTTCCTGCAGCAGCAAGCCCGCTTCGACGACTTCGTCGAGGAGTTCAACAGCGAGCGGCCCCACCAGGCGCTCAACATGGCCTACCCGGCAGAGCGCTACGACGCGTC
>NZ_JACUZX010000124.1:0-255 GCF_014851575.1 Rhizobium sp. RHZ02 | reverse complement strand
CCTGGTGCTTTGAAGAAAGCATAGCCGAGGAATTTGCTGCCGAAGACGGTGGCAACGGCGCTCTTGGTCTCGTTCACCTTAAGGCGAAGTCGGCCATAGAGACGCCGCAGCAGAGCCATCACCCGCTTGCCCGCCCGCTGTGACCGCACGTAGACGTTACAGTCGTCGGCATAGCGGCAGAAGGCATGGCCCCGCTGTTCAAGTTCCTTGTCCACCTCATCCAGCAACACATTGGCCAGAAGCGGCGACAGCGGC
>NZ_JACUZX010000123.1:0-255 GCF_014851575.1 Rhizobium sp. RHZ02 | reverse complement strand
GGCGACGTCGATGGTCTTGCTGCGCTGCTCGGCATCGACGCGGCCAAGCTAAAGGCCAACGAGGATGCCATGAACACCTACCGGCAAATCCGCGAGGGCGCCGCAAAGCAGGTGGTCGTGGAGGACCAGGACGGCAAGAAGATCGTCGAGATCGGCGACAAGCTTTGGCCGCTCCCCTTCCCGCTCGCGAAACGTGGTGATGGCAAATGGGCCTTCGATACCAAGGCGGGCTTCGAGGAGATCCTCGACAGGCGG
>NZ_JACUZX010000122.1:0-255 GCF_014851575.1 Rhizobium sp. RHZ02 | reverse complement strand
GAGTACTTAGGCTTGGAGAGTGGTCTCCCCATGTTCAGACAGGATTTCTCGTGTCCCGCCCTACTCTAGGACAATCATGCTATCTACGCGTACGGGGCTGTCACCCGCTACGGCCAAACTTTCCAGATTGTTCCGCTTTAAACACAATTGCCACTGGCCTGGTCCGCGTTCGCTCGCCACTACTTGCGGAGTCTCGGTTGATGTCCTTTCCTGCAGGTACTTAGATGTTTCAGTTCCCTGCGTTCGCTTCTTACA
>NZ_JACUZX010000121.1:0-255 GCF_014851575.1 Rhizobium sp. RHZ02 | reverse complement strand
AGGAAAAGGAGCGCGAGCCGCAGGTGAAGGAAACCAAGGTGTCGCGCACCGATCCCGACAGCGGTTACATGGTGCGCGACGGCAAGCCAAAGGGCTTCTTCTACCTCGATCACCGCACGGTGGACGGTAAGCTTGCGATCATCACCGATACCCATGTCACGCCCGCCAATGTGCATGACAGTATCGTCTATCTCGACCGGCTGGACCGCCAGCGGGAGCGGTTCGGCTTCGAGGTCGGTGCTGTCGGGCTGGATG
>NZ_JACUZX010000120.1:0-255 GCF_014851575.1 Rhizobium sp. RHZ02 | reverse complement strand
CATCCAGCCCGACAGCACCGACCTCGAAGCCGAACCGCTCCCGCTGGCGGTCCAGCCGGTCGAGATAGACGATACTGTCATGCACATTGGCGGGCGTGACATGGGTATCGGTGATGATCGCAAGCTTGCCGTCCACCGTGCGGTGATCGAGGTAGAAGAAGCCCTTTGGCTTGCCGTCGCGCACCATGTAACCGCTGTCGGGATCGGTGCGCGACACCTTGGTTTCCTTCACCTGCGGCTCGCGCTCCTTTTCCT